>NZ_JACFYJ010000003.1:0-217906 GCF_037126505.1 Paraburkholderia bengalensis | reverse complement strand
CGCCTTCGTTTCCATCGTTCTGATTCCCACTTGATCTGGTGGGAACTAGGTTGCCGATTTCGAGCACCTATGAACAGACGGTAGTGAAGCAACGCTTACAGCTGTTTCCCAGCTGACGCTTAAAAAACGTCAGCATCAATTTGCCTAAATTGTACAAAATAAGGAAAACTGATTTCCACGTGCGCAGTTTAAGTTAACCAATCGAACAGATAGACTGTGTTTACTGTTCGTCGCGTCCAAAAAAGCGCGAATATTTGCCAGCATTCCTGGTTCTCAATTTATCTGTGGAGACATCATCATGAAACTTAAGACATTAGCCGCGCTTCTCGTGCCCAGCTTGATAACCATTTCGTCCGGCGCATTTGCGAGTGGTTATGGCCCTGCTCCTTTTTATCGACCGGACGTTGGTGCATCGGCATCTCAGCGCGGCCAGAGTGCTCAAACGCTGGCAGCTGAACGAGCAGCGTCGCAATCAGGCGTGAAAGCAGCAGTTCCGAATGATGCTACGGTGGATGCTGGAACAAATCTGACGGCGTCGAACTGAATCGGGGCAAAAATCTCGCAGTAACGACTAAATACGGCAGAGTCGTCAGGATTATGACCAAACGACATTGGTGATTCTGCGCTTTAAGAGTAAAAGAGTCTATGCGCAAGCAATAACGTGGGCGCCGGATCGGCGTCAAGGTCGGTATTTTCAGACAATCAGAATCCCGAAGATTTAAACAGACTGATGACCCGACATACTCACGCCTGCGTGTTATGGAAAACAGTCTCCTCTTAGCCTTGGGTTCGCCCCGAATTTCGAGGCCTTCAACGCCGACAATTGTCGGCGTCTTTTTATCTGCGACCAAGGTTCAATCAGTGTCCAGTTGCGTGTGTGACGCGACCAGCGGGCCGGATTGTATTCACGCGCCTCTCACATACAGGGTGTGACGTGCCCGCGAGAAATACGCAATCCACGCCGGCATGACGGTGCGCGGGCGTCACATGGCGGGTGCCATTATGACGATGCTCGACGTTGTACCACTGCACGAATTCAGCAGCCGAACTCCGGGCCGCGTTCACGTCGTCGAAGCCCGTAGCGAGAAAGTCCGGCCGGTACCTCGCGATGCGGAACAGCGCGTCAAGGAAGGCATGGTCGCCACTAACCCGGGGTCACGAGTACGACGGCTTGATGCCCAGCCAGTGCGGCATCCCCAGCACGGTGGTGGAATTCAGAGCCGCGCCAACGTCGCCGTGCGGTGCGGGTTTGGCCTCGAGGGCAGCAACCAGCCAGTGGCGGTTTATTCGCGCCGTTTGGCGCACCAGATGTGCGGCGTGTTCGGTGGCATGTCGGCAAATCGCGACTCATTGGCAACGCGCAGCACGTTTGCCCGGTCCTCCGGACTCAAGGCGTGCACTCGCAGCGAGCAAGTCGCGCCGGGCCGGCCCGGGCTTCGTGTTTGACGAGCCCCTCATAGGCCTTCCAGCGCTGCAGGGTACGCACATCAATTCTGGCGAACTCGCACGCCGGACACATACGTGCGCCAGTTGGCGCTCATGGAGGCCGATCATTCCTGCTCGCCCTTGTTGAAGATCGCGCCGAATTTTCAGCTTTGGCAAAAAAAAACGATCTACTGCCCGGCTCGTACGGGCGTCGCACGATATAGACGCGCGCGATTGACAATCAGCAGCCGCGAAAAGGGAACTTCTCGAAGAAGAAGCCCCCAACAAAATAGCGCCTTTGCTACAAATTGCTGTCCAGAAATGCGGATAGTTGTGACTTGGTCAACGCCCCGATTTTTTGCGCTTTCAGCACTCCGTCCTTGAAGAGCATCAGAGTCGGGATTCCTCTAACGCCAAATTTCATCGGAGTCTCTTGATGGTCATCTACGTTCAGCTTTGCAACCTGTAGACGATCACCATAGTCCTTCGAAATCTCGTCCAGCACTGGGGCCGTCACCTTGCATGGACCACACCACTCCGCCCAAAAATCTAGCAACACTGGTTTGCCAGATTTGATGACATCAGCTTCAAACGATGCATCGCTAACGTGTTTGATTAAGTCACTCATTTTCATCAGCTCCGTTATGCCAGGGTCACAATCGGATGCTCACCCCAACTGATTCAAACAATGCGAGCGGCTGCCGCTCGCATTGCTGCTTTGCCATCCTGTTACCGTGGCATTGCCAGGTAGTGCAACAAAGGTTGGCGCTTTTCTACCGTCTACGTTCACGCATCAACGAAATTTATCGGCCCCAGGAAGTCCATCTTGCCAACATCCACTCCATCCTTACGTAGGATCGCGTATCCCATTGCTACATGAAAATAGACATTCGGAATAGTGATCTGCAACAAGTAATCCTGGCCCTCAATAATCTTGCCCGGTTTCCAGGAAACCTTCACGCGCTGGCTGCTGGCATCTGCATACATCTCGGATGCGACACTCCGTGTGAATTCCACCGTTTTACGGATGCGAGCGCGGACCTCGTCGATTGTTCTTTCATTATCTTCAAGGCGAGGCGGCCTTTGCCCTGATAACCATGCGGCGCCGGCTTTGAGATAATCAGATGCGCTCTGAACCTGATAGAGGAATGGCGCCATGTCAGGAGCCAGCCGACTATGCATAAGCACATTAACGTCAAACCTCTTTTGCTCCGCATGTGCTTCGGCTTTTTCGAGCATCTTCTCAAAGGATAGAAAAGCCTGTGTGCATTGTGCGATCGCTTGCTGATACATATCAAGACCCTCTATTGCCGCATTTCTGCGTAGAAAAAACAGCGCAGATTTTTAGCTACCGCCCGTTTTTCGCTTGCTTTCACACTAACTGATACCATTGAGCAGCGTTCTTAGACCGCCAGCTCGATCCAGTGCCGCCAGATCATCGAAACCACCTACATGCGTATCGCCAATGTAAATCTGGGGCACAGTTCGTCGACCGGTACGGGACATCATTTCGTCCCGGCCCTGGGTATTCGTATCGACCATGATCTTTTCGATCTGGTCTACGCCACGAGACCGAAGCAACGCCTCAGCCCTGTCGCAATATGGACAGACCTGTCGGCTATACATCATTACTTTGCTCATCTTTACTCCTTTTTCAGCCGCACGCTGCGATCCCAAGCCACGCGGGGCTCATCATCGATCGATGTAATCCGCAACCAGCATATGCGATTATCGTCGCCAAACTGCAATCGGAGGAGAGTACGAACTCACTGTAATTTCGCGTGATGTCCCGTCGCTCCCAGCGGATCCGACTCGACTGCCGTCGGTGCCGGTCTCACGGCTTCCGTTTGAAACGGCTCCCGTCGACCGGTAAGTATCCTCTTCATGCCCACCTGTGCTGCGTGGCCCACTTTGTTGCGCCTGCAATGCGCTTGCACTTCCACCCGAACCGCCCGTCTGGCCGAATACCAAAAGCGGAAAAACCAGGGCGGTGGATACAACACCAATCTTCACTAACACATTCATGCGCTCGCTCCACAACCGGTGACCGGTGACACTACCGCTCGCTCGATCGCCTGTCGCCAGATAGCACCGAAGCGAATTCACCTCATCCTGATTTTGAAATCTGCTTTGTCCCCAATTTTAGTGGGATTCAAAACCAGCCCGTAATATTCCAGCTAAAATATAGCTTATCATCGTCATCCAGATCGCTCAATCGGCGGCGCTCCCTAAAGTAAGCTCCCCAGCGGTGGTCTTCGGCAAAACCTGATAGCCTCCTTATCGGCCGCCGAACGGGTGCACGTTTCGTTAGCGACCAGGACGGTATCCATTGCCCGATCCGACAAGGTTGAAGATGCGGAGCACTGTCGCTGCGCTCTGGAACATTCGCAAACGACATGGGGGAACACTCTAGTGACTTGGCCGGCTTCAATAAACAGCGAAAGCGAAACTCTCTTTTCCGAATTTTGACCTTCTATGAAGCACACCTCTTCATCACGCGCGGTAGTAGTCGAACTGCCATTCAAACCCCCGTTTGACTGGCACAAGATGCTTCAGTTTTTTGACGGCCGCTCGTCGGCTGGGGTGGAAGCCGTCGAGGACGGCGTGTATCGCCGAGCCATTGAGTGGGGCGAAGACGACGGCACCATGGAAGTCCGCTTGCACTCGAAGCGAAAGTGCCTGGTTGCTACCATTGACGGCTCGGTAGCGAGGCACGCTGATGACCTCATCGAGCCTATGTCACGCATGTTCGATACGAAAACTAATCCGAAAGACATCTACAAATGTTTTTCGGCCGATCCATGGCTCGCCCCTTTGGTCGAACTTTCGCCCGGTCTGCGCGTGCCAGGCGCGTGGTCAGCATTTGAGCTTGTCGTTCGTACGATCGTAGGACAGCAGGTTAGCGTCAAGGCCGCAACGACTGTGATGGGGCGAATCGTTCAGCGCGCAGGCAAGCGAATCGAGGATCATCCGCATGAGGGCACTGCATGGCGTTTTCCGACACCTGCTGCGTTGGCAGCAGCAGATCTCTCGGGCATCGGAATGCCGGGAAAACGTGTTGCGACTGTGCAGACTGTCGCGGCCGCCGTCGCCAGCGGGGCCCTCCCGCTGGACAACCGAGAGGCAAACAGCGCCATGATTCGCACGTCGCTGCTTGAGTTGCCCGGAATTGGGCCTTGGACCGTTGAATACGTAGCAATGCGTGCGCTTCGAGACCCCGATGCTTGGCCGGCATCCGACCTCGTTCTGATGAATGCGATCACAAAACGCGACCCTGCACTTACGCGACCTGGCCAGCAGAAAGCTAGAAGCGAAGTTTGGCGGCCATGGCGAGCTTATGCTGCGATTCATCTTTGGAACGGATTTGCCATGGAGTCCGGGCGCGCTGGCGGTGGTTAAACCTCTCTTTTGCCTGCTCACAGCACCGTACTGTCACGCAAACTCTCGGATCACCACTGCAAGTTTTGCAACCGCCTGCTCGATCTGCTCTGTCGAAAAGCCACCAAAGCCGAGCATGAGGCCTGACCGACGCCCAGGCCCAGCGTACATCGGGGAAATAGCCTTCACTGCAATTCCAGCTGCTGCAGCGCGTGCGGCGACCTGTCGATCTTCAACCGGGTCTCTGAACCAGATGATCAGATGGGAGCCCTGGTCGCTCGGTTGCACCTCGACTTCGTATATTTGTTTCTGAATCTCTGCAATCAGAGTTGCGCGACGGTCCGCATAAATGCCTCTGATACGACGGATGTGTGCTTCAAAATGGCCCTCCTGCATATACGAGGCAACGACGTATTGATCACCGGTCGGTGCATGCCGGTCCATCAGTTGCCGGGCACCATTAAAGGCTTCAACGAGTGGCGTTGGGACCACAGCGTAACCTAGCCTGAGTGATGGCGCGAGCACCTTGCTGAACGTCCCAAGGTAGATGACCCGTGACGGGGCAAGCCCTTGCATCGATGGAAAGGGGTGACCGGCGTACCGCAGTTCACTATCGTAATCGTCCTCGACAATCCAGGCCCCATTCTCGCGAGCCCATGAGAGCAATGTCTTCCGCCGGCTCATGCTCAGAGGCATTCCCAGCGGATACTGGTGCGAAGGTGTGACAAAGACCGCACGCGCAGCATTGAGCGTGCCGATCGCATACTCGACGTCCATTCCATTCGGGTCAACGGGTACACGCAGAACGTGCGCATTGACATCGGCCAAGACTGCAGTCACGCCTGGGTAGGCCGGATCCTCAGCCCAGGCCACATCTCCCGGCGATAGCAGCACCTTAGATGCGACGAAGAGACCCTGCTGCGTCCCGCTTAGCACGATCACGTTCTCAGGCGAACAGACGACTGCCCTGGATTTGCGCACGTAATCCGCAATGGCCTTCCGCAAGGCTGGGAGACCAGTCGGGTCACTGTAACTGGAAGGTGCTGCTATTTGCGTCGAGCGAATTCGATTCGCCAGCCTGCGCCAGTTGTCGTCCAGCGCGACCTCATCTCGGGGGACTCCAATGGCGAACGGTATCCCAGGGAGCGGAGTAAGCGTCCGAGCGACAGCCGCGTAACGTTCTGCATTGGTGGGTAAGACAGGAGCGTTGCAACTATCCGGCTCCGGTCGCGGTGAACTCGTCTCCCATTGCGGATCAGCGATCGTGTGCGCGACCAACGTTCCGGCGCCTATTTTCGCCTCGAGGTAGCCTTCTGCGATAAGCTGCCCGAATACCTCTGTTACTGTTCCCCGTGCAATGCCCAGCGACGTTGAAAGCGTGCGAGTCGACGGGAGACGCTCTCCAGGCCTCAGATCGCCTCGCGAAATCGAATCGCGCAACATGCTGGCGAGTTGCTTGCCTACGTGCCCCGCCACTTTATCGATCGCACCCAGTACGGGAGCTTCGACTGTGTTTGTTTTCTTTGACATTGCTTTCGCGTTCGGACGCCAGCTATGAATGATCAAAACCGATTATAGCCGTCGCACACGCTGTCAGTTTCCTTTCAATAATCAGGTATCTTCGCCGTACTCGTTCGACTAAACCGACTACGACGCCGCAGCCAGTTCAAAATTGCGTGCGTCGGTTAGCGGGATGGTCACGTCAGTTAGTCGATCCACGCACAGGTGAACCCCTGAGTCGATCCAGGCCTTCAGTAGACGCACCGGAACAGCGATATCGGGGATTGGCCCAAGCCCGCACACCCCCATCAAGACGCCCGATTCGTCGAGAGAGAAAAACAAAACCCCCCGGCCAGCCGGGCGCGAGATGGTTATCGAACCCAGCGTTGGCAAACCTGCGACCTGCAATGCGACTTCGTATTGATTCGACCAGAACCACGGTAATTCATCATATGAGGTCTCGTGCCCAAGCATGCTCCGGGCCGCAAGATCGGCCTGATCCTCTGCATTTTTCCAGGACTCAAGCCGCAGATCCTGCTTGTAACGCGCGCTGTAGTAAGAACACACGTCGCCGCATGCGTAGATGTCTGGATCTGTAGTTCTAAGAGAGGAATCGACCCGAATGCCGTTGCTAACGTGCAGGCCGGCCTCTTCTGCGAGGAAAGTGCGGGGACGCGCACCAACGCCATACACCACATGGTCACATGACACGCGTTCACCGGTAGCCAGGCGTACGGCTTCTACCCGCTCGATACCTTCGATTTCAGCGACCGACACGCCAAAGCGAAACATCACTCCTCGTTGGGAATGGATTTCCGTCAGGGCGCTAGCCACAATCTTCGGCAACACACGACCGAGAGGTGCCGATGCCATCTCGAGCACGGTAACCACGCATCCTTTCTCAACAGCAGCAGCGGCAACTTCAAGCCCGATGAACCCAGCTCCGACGATAACGACCTGCGTTCCAGGGTTTAGGTACGAGGACACTCGAGTTGCGTCGTCCGCCGTTCGGAATGCACTCACGCCGGGCAAATTGGCGCCCGGGATCGGCAGCGGATTCGGTTCAGCGCCCGTCGCAATCAGGAGACAGTCGTATGAAATGCATTGCTCGTCGTCGAGAACGATGCACTTGCGCTGCCGATCGATAGCTGTGACCTTCCGCTCAAGAATCAGGTCAATGCTCTGCTCTCTATACCATTCATCCGGGCGAAAAAGGCATGACCCGACACTCTTCTTGCCCAGTAGCACTGCTTTGGACAGCGGTGGGCGATCATACGGCGGCTGACTTTCATCACCAACCAATGTAATCGGGCCGGTCCAGCCACGCTTGCGTAAAGCTTGTGCAGCCTTGCCACCACTGTGCCCGGCACCCACAATCACTGCACGTGCGTCCATTCACAACTCCTACGGCAGGAAAAGTCGGTCACACCCTCGTCGTCTCAGGTGTGGATAACAGCCTCATGCGGTTTGCTGAATGCTATCGAGCGTCGCCTGGCCAAGTTCTACGTCACCCTGTGCCTTGAGCGCTTCGCCGAGGCTTACACGGTCTCTCAGTTCACGGTTTTGGCTCAGTTTGAACTTCCCGCCTAACCGAATCACCTCAATCTCTATTCCGACTATGTTGCGGAGCATCATTTCCAGGTATTCAGGCTCCGCGTCTGTCATCTTCCAGGGCTTGGGTTGGGATGCCTCGTGCGTTCGCGTCAGACGTGCAACCACGCCGCGCACATATTTTTCATCGTCACGCACGGTTATGCGGCCATGCACGTGGGCGACGCGGTAATTCCATGAAGGCACCTGCTTATGAAATTCATGCTTGCTCGGGTACCAGGAAGGCGTAACGTAGGCCTCGTCACCACGAAAGATGACCAGCACTTCGTCTCCGTCTTTAACTTCTGTCCAGACGCTGTTGGAACGTGCAACGTGCGCTCTGAGAATACCGTGCTCGCCTGCATTACGGTCGAGCTCGAATGGAATGTGATTGGCATCCAGTTCGCCTCCCGTATTGGTGATGAGCGCACCCAGAGGATGGTCTACGATCAGTTGACGAAGGGACTCGACGTCAGGCGGGGCGAAGTGCGCGGGTACGTACATGTAAACTCCGGGGTAAAACTGCTTTTTGATAGACAGCTGCAATATTTCAGGCGTAGCGACAGTTACGGGATCAGATTTCAACCATCTCGAAGTCGCTTTTCGTCCCACCGCAATCCGGGCAAATCCAGTTACCGGGGACGTCTTCCCAGCGTGTGCCAGCGACAATCCCATCCTCTGGACGCCCTTCTTCTTCGCTATACATCAGCCCGCAGATAACACAAAGCCACGATTTGAACGGCTCGGCGGATGCTGTGCCCGGGGCAGTAATTGAAGACTCGATGGTCATGGCTTAGCCTCTAGGGGAAAGGAAACAGATAAAGGCCGTTATCGACCGTAAGTCTTATCGTCCGTCTGCAGCTTCGAATACGGAAGCTCCATTTTCGCCTTAATGAGCTGGTCCATTTCCCGCACATGTACGTCATCCGCTCGAATCTTGACGGGCGAAGCCTCTCGGGCGTTCAGGCCGTGCAGCGGTCCACTCCGCTATCAGAGGGAGCACCCGAATTTCAATATAAATCAGCGTCTATGAGAATGGTTCATTACAAACGACGCAAAGTGGCACTGTCTGCTGCATTTTTGGCGCCGCATATTTCTATCGTTTCAAAAGGCTTGCCAAGATAATTTTCCCCTACGACTGCGAATTTTGGAGTTCAACATGCCTCTTATCGACAAGTTCAAACTGGCAGCGATTCAGGCCGAGTCGATCCCCTTCGATATGGATGCCTCTCTGGAAAAAGCCTGCAAGTTGATCCTGGATGCAGGTGCACAGGGTGCAACGCTCGCGGCTTTTGGCGAATGTTGGCTGCCAGGATTCCCATTTTTTGTTCATGCAGGTCCTCAACAGTCAAATCATCATGTCGCAGAGTATGTGGGCAGTGCCGTCGAAATTCCGAGTCCTACGACCGACAAGCTATGTGCGACCGCAAAACAGGCTGGCATCGACGTTGTTATAGGGATACTGGAACGAGACTCGGTGACCAGAGGCACCGTCTACTGCACAATTTTGTTTATCGGCAGCGAGGGAAAAATCCTCGGACGTCATCGTAAGCTCAAACCCACGTATTCCGAGCGTGCGATCTGGGGCGAGGGTGACGGAGTCGGTCTCAGGACTTATGAAAGGCCCTATGGTCGCATTAGCGGCCTGAACTGTTGGGAGCACAACATGATCCTGCCGACCTATGCACTCGCCGCCGAAGGCGTCGATATCCACATTGCAGCCTGGCCGGGGCGAGAAGGCGCTGCGCCGCCTTCCCCACTTCCCGTCTATAGTCGGCAAAAGCTACTTTCACGAGCTTTTGCCTCACAAGCCGCCTGTTACGTCATCCTTGTTGGCGGACTGCGCACCCGTGCCAACACGCCCGATCGTTTAAAGGACGTCCTGGTGTGGGAACATACCGGCGACAGTATGATCATCGACCCGCGCGGAGAACTAATTGCTGGGCCAGCCCAGGGCGAGACCATCTTGATGGCTGAGGGTTCGCGTGAAAATATAATCGTCGCCAAAGCTGCAGCTGATGCTGGCGGACACTATTCACGCCCTGATGTGCTCCAGCTTCGCATCAATCGTGAGCCAATTCGTCGGGTCATCGAGGAAAACACCGATTCTTCGCGATGAGCATCATGACGAGGCGAGGCACAACTTAGAACTACACGATCCGGCGCATCGATTCGCAAAGGTTGCTGCGCCCTCATCCTCGAAGGTGCGCAGCTTCGTAAATCTAATGTAACTTGTCTTCGCGGGGTCATCGATCGCCAGTGCCGAAACATAAGGCGCGAGCATCATCACTGTTGACTCTGCCCCGAGGTTTTCAAACTTCAACTTCCGCCCGCTGATAACTGGCACCTCGCTGCAGCGACAAGAGTGGGCCGTGAGAGTCCACCCTGTCGCAGACAGTGGTATTTCTTCGCTCGACTCGTCCGTTAAAGGCAATCAGCTCAACCGCCAAGCTCTATCCGCAACCCCTAGTCGTTGCGAGGTTCCTTGCCAGGTAGCCACGTAACAACCTCCACGACGAAACCAGGTACAACCTCATACCGGCCCTGCCACACAGACACAGTTCGATTGAGGGGTTGGACGATCTTGAAGCCGGCCTCTTCTGCTGCCTTCAATGTCGCCGGCACATCGTCGACCTCGTAGAGCAGTCTTGTGTCTCGTCGCCACTGGTCAAAGGACGCTGCGTTATCGGTGATTTGCGCTGATATATTTCCATGAGGCGATGTGATCCCGATCATTCGCGCCTTGATATCGCGCATCTCGAAATCGTAATGTACGCGCCCGTTCAAATCGTGCGTGTATCGATCAATAAGCGGTTGTGCTTGCGAATTAGGTAAGATTACCCGCACGTAGGTTGACTTGATGTGCGACGCGACTGAACTCGGTGGCTTGCTGATCCCGGTGTTTGAGGCAGGTTGATTTGTTTGAGCGAATGCAGCGACGCTGGAAGCACAGAGTGCTACGATGATTGCGGCAATACGAGCAATTTTCATGATAGTTTTCAGGGTCGATTAATTGTATTCAACTAGCGAGCGTGAAGGTCTGCCTGTAGCTCGAAATCTTTCATCGCCCAAGACTGCAAAAAGCATTCATGGTGGCAGCGCCTGCGCCGCTCGCTCAGCAAGAGCGGCTATTGTGCTGCGCAGGCTATCCCAGCCAGCAGTTTTTTGCGCACCTTCAAATTCAGGCCCGTTCAGACTGACGTGTTATGGAAGTTCAAAATACTCATGTTCAAGCCGTTTTCCGTCTTCCCAAACGTGAAAGCACGCGTCCCACATGACCACTTTTCCATGTCGGTACTCGAGGTACTCGATTCCGCGCCCTTCCATCTTCTTGCCGGTCTCGGAATCGATCCAGTGCCCGGTCCAGCTTCTGATCACCTTCTGCCCATCAATCGCCAGTAACACCTTTTTCAAGGTGTAATTCAGTTGCCGCTTCAGTCGCTTCTCAAGCCACCGCTTCGCCGTCTCCCGTCCATGCATATCCGGCAATGAAGCAAACCTGATGACAATATCCTCGTCGTACTTTGAGATCAGGCCTTCAATGTCACCTGCCTGAAATCGCTCTTCTGATAACCGAAGCGCAGTTTCTGCTGCTTCCCACGTAATGGGTTCGATGTCAGTCTGGTGCTGCGTTAGTTGATCACTCACTTCTATCTCCTTATTCACGGGCACTGCACAATGAAAGACATGCCACTGCGGGACCATACAATCATTTTTCGATGCTATTTATCAAAAAACATCGTTATTTCTTATTTATTAACCAGCCGGGCCTGAACCAGGAAAATTGCAAGTAATGCCCCTACCAGAAGCAACACTGAATGAGCGTATAAAGCAGGAACAATGCTGTTAGTAAGAGTTTTAACCACACCAAACATATATGGACTTACAAATCCAGAAACAATCCCAATCGAACTGATTAACCCAATCCCGGCCGCAGCCGCTTTGTCACTGAGTACAGCAGTCGGCAACGCCCAGAAAAGTGACATTGAGGCCATAGATCCAGCGGCGGCAGCCGTTAATCCGACGATTACGATCACTTGACTTCCGCCATACCCTATCAGCGAAAATCCGAGCGCGCTGATGATCATGGGAATCACCATATGCCACCTGCGCTCCCTGTTCCGATCTGCGCTTCTTCCGAAACTCACCATTGCGACAATAGCCGTGCCGTAAGGAATCAGACCGAGCAAACCGATGTGGAACGTATCCTTCACGCCAGTGGATTGAATGATTGCCGGAAGCCAGAATGCGATCGCCGTTACACCCAGCAAGATATTGAAATAAATAACGCAGAAAATCCAAATCTGCGGATCTTTGAATACACCCAGCAAAGACGTATGTGACACGTCTTTGGTGTCTTCGGCGATATTGGCAGAAAGCAGAAGTTTTTCCGAATCACTTAGCCATTTTGCTCGCTCGATACGATCATCCAGATACCAGAAGACAAACACCCCGATCAGTACCGTTGGCAACCCTTCCAGCAGAAACAGCCATTGCCAGCCCGCCCAACCGTGAACGCCAGCCATCTGGCGCATAATCCATCCGGAAATCGGTCCGCCCAGGACTCCCGAAAGAGGAAGCCCAGCTGTGAAAGCAGCAACAACCTGGCCGCGTCGGTGCGCGGGGTACCAGTAGGTTAGGTAAAGGATGACACCAGGTAACAAACCAGCTTCTGCGATACCGAGCAGCAAGCGTAGTACGTAGAACATCGCTGGCGTTTTCACGAACATCATCAGTACCGACAACGTTCCCCAGGTCACCATGATTCTCGATATCCAGCGCCTTGCTCCAACGCGATGCATGATCAGGTTGCTTGGGATTTCGCATGCAGCGTAACCGATGAAAAAAATCCCGGCGCCCAATCCATAAACTGCCTCGGAGAATCCGAGATCCGACAGCATTGCGAGCCGAGCGTATCCGATGTTAGTGCGATCGAGGAACGCCAGCATGTAACACATCATCAAAAGCGGGATTATGCGCCATGTTATCCGACGATATAGCCGAGATTCGTCAGAAGTGATAACACCAATTTCTCCAATCTGCAAAGTCGAGCGCATAGTCCTCACCACATGATTTATTAAAAGGATAATTAAGTGCGCAGCAAATAAAACTAGCTTTCAGGTAAAACATCAAGTGACGAACGTGGCCCTTACCTATATGTCCCCGCTCCATCTTTTCTTTTGTCCGCGATACCCGTACCCGTGTCTGCTATTGCGATATGCCCACCGTCTCCCCTCTATGCCCGTTTGTCTGTTTCGAATATGCATCGCCACAAAGTGGCCAAACAGTGCCACTTTGCTCCAATCTCGATGTGCCAATTCCCAAACACATTGCATACGATTGATGAGAAACGCGTTCGATCACGGCCTCGCGGGAGAGATATGTGTCTTGTTCTTATGTAAACGTCAGTCAATGAGGCTGGGAAGTTGCCACAGCAAGGGATGACTTGTTTGGTCGGGGTCAGCCCGTTTAGCCCGTGTGTTCGATCTGACATATGACGCTCGCCGCAGTGATGGCAGGATTCAAACCGCGCGAAACGGTCGCAGGGCTTTGCAGATTTTGCAGATCTAACCGTTGAATTTGCACAAACATTCGACCACTCCAGCAGCGCGGGTCACGCATCGCACGTTGCTCGGCGCAGTCGGACTCGACCCGAGCAGCCGGCTGGAAATTCCGACGGTCTTTTCGTTCGGGCTGTGGGGTGTTCGTAGTTGGCAAAAAACTTCGGTTGCTGGACACAAAGTTCACGCGATAGCGGATCGCGCTGGCCTTGAACGGGTTCTAGCCAAGTGGGCGGCGCGGGCCTGATGACGTCGCGCGCCACTTGCCGCAACAACCGGGTAACGAACGCCATGTGCCGATACGGTTGTTTCGCCAACCAAGGCGCAATCGTCGGTCGCGCCGACTGACGTACCGCCTTAGCTAGATGTAAGCTCGTACGTTGCGACCCTTTCAAACTTTCACCATCATTTCAGGCCGATACATGCCCGGCCTGCCTGGCAAAAAATGACGCTTACTTGACCTTTACGCCACCCTGCTGTTTGGTTATTTTTCACTAAACGGGAGATTCGCCGCCGTCATCTCGAGCAAGACCGAGAGATGATGGGATGACAACCGATAGTCATATCGGTGCAGTGATACGGGACTCATCGAATAGGTCGGGCGATTGCAAAGAATGCGGACTGTTTGAAAGTAATGTCTTCTGTTCGGACTGCTGCATAAATAGCACTTGTTAAATCTCCTTATGTAGTTGATGTAGGAGGATTCAAGACATGGCCATTGCAATCACATGCACACAGTGCGGGAAGATAGGTCTTATCGACGAAAACGCGGTTGACCTGGACGAGGGAAAGCTCGACGTTCAAGCCTTTGTAGCTCCCGAGGGCTTTCGGAAAGTGATGTTCGGAATGTCGTCTGCGGAGGTCGATCTTTATTGCATCGATTGCGGAATCTCCGCCGAACTACCGACGATGCACTGAGCGATACGATACCCCTTATTTTGGCTGGTGCGACGCGGCGGGTAGGACCGAGCGTCGTTCCAGCATTGCCGGATGACACGCAGCGCCTTCCAAGCCACCGCCATTGGATCCTCGTCACGTGATTGCCTGACTTGCGTCATTTGTACAGATAGCGACCGGCACTGCGTACCCACGCTTTCGGACGGCTCTTCAGATAGAATGCCCTGCATACTCGGGACATGCCCCGACCAACAATGCAGCCCAATATCCGAAGGCCACGATCGTGATGTCTCACAAGGTTTGCTTCCTCATATATCACGGCGTAGCCTCATACGATGTCGCGGGTCCCGCGCAAGCCTTTGCCGTTGCGGGTAGCGGCAGATACGACGTTACAATTGCCTCGGTATCGGGCGGTTCCGTTGAGAGCGACTGCCCGGGCCTTTCATTCTCAAGCGTCTCCGCAGCCCAGCTAACCGGCAAAATTGACACGCTTGTTATCCCCGGCGGCCTCAACGCTCCAACAGCCGCCAGAGACGTCATGCTAGTAGAGACAGTGCAACGGCTCGCCGCTGATTCAGCACGGGTCGCGTGCGTTTGTACGGGCGCATTTATCGCTGCAGAAGCTGGCTTGCTCCAAGGGCGCAGGGCTGCCACGCACTGGCGGTATTGCGACGAGTTTGCGAGCCGCTTCGCAGAGGTCACATTGGAACGCGATCCGATATGGGTCCAAGATGGCCCGATCTGGTCTTCGGCCGGTGTCAGTGCAGGTGTAGACCTGGCCCTTGCACTCATCGAAAAAGATTACGGGGTGACTACCGCTCTTCAAGTGGCACGAGAGCTCGTCGTGTTTTTGAAACGTCCGGGCGGCCAATCACAATTCAGCTCAGTCCTATCAAGCCAGATCGCTGATGCTGGTGGCCCGCTCGAATCCTTATTTGCCTGGGTTGCGGATAATCTCGGCGGCGATCTACGAGCAGAAATTCTGGCGGAGAAGGCCCATATGAGCCCTCGGACCTTCGCTCGAGCTTGCATTGCTCGCATTGGGACCACTCCAGCGAAAGCCGTTGAGATGATGCGCGTCCATGCGGCCCGCGAGTCAATCGAACAAACCGACACGCCGCTCAGCACTATAGCGTCACGTTACGGCTTTGGCGACGAGCAGCGAATGCGTCGGGCGTTCCAACGCCTGGCCCACATCACTCCGAGTCAAATTCGAGCGAGGTTCAGACCTTAGGATGATTTAAAAGCCAATCTGCTAGGCAATCCAGCAGAGGCTGTGGCTGGAATATTTGTGAAAGACCGGCCTCCTCTGCGTACTGCCTCCTCGAAGCTACTTCAAAAGGACGACGCAGGCTACTGTCTCGTGCACTCAAGCACTTTGCCGCCCGATAAGATGGGCCACGAGTTCATTCGTCGTGCGTACGTCATACTTACGCATCAGCCGGGCACGATGGGCTTCAACCGTTCGATGGCTGATATTCAAGTCCTTTGCCACCTGCTTGCTACTCCGTCCATTGACCAGAAATTGTGCAATCTGTCGCTCACGCACAGTTAATTCGGTCGTGACACGCCTGACGGTTGACATGTCCTCAAAGGTCCATACCGCCGCCGCGAAAGGGTCGTTGCGGTCAATAGCACGACCCGAAACATGACACCAGAATAAACTGTCATCGACGCGCCTCATAATACGCTCGTCGGAGTACAGGCCAGTGTCCCGCATGATCGGTAGTGCGCGCTCCCCGACGTGGACGAATTCGTCGTAAGAAGGATACAGAAGCTCAAGGGACTTGCCAGCCAGATCGGTCATTCGATACCCAAACATTCCACAGAAGGCCTGGTTATAACGATCGACCATCCGTCGGCGCGAAACCAGGAGCCCAACCGGTGCCATATCGAATGCGAGCTCAAGATCGCTACGATGAGCGGCGACCCTATTTTCAGTGGCTTGCGCCTCGAAGTCGTCGGAACGCGCCAGAGGGCGCGACAGCTGCTCAAAGTTAGAGCCCAGAATGGACCAGCAAAAATAGTCTGCCTTCATTCCATGTGCATCCCCGGTGAGAAAGATTCTCATCGAAGTGAAAAGCTCCTGTGGTAGCACGAGTTCGCGCTCCGCCTGCAAGTCTCGTGCGACTTCCCCGACAGCTCTTTCCAGCATGGACTCCAAGGGACCACAATACGCAAACGGATGAACAGTAAGTTCCCCATTATCTGTCGAGTCGGAAACGAGCTGCTCTACCCAATTGGCACGCTCACCGAAGCATAGTAAATGAATCGAGCGTCCAGCAGAGGCAGCGCCGATCGTTTCTATAAATCCGAGGATGCTGTCAGTCGCCCTGTTTGGTTTTCTGACTTCGGCTACGCGAGCAACGGCCGTCAAAAGCATCGAATCTGAGTCCGAGAAAAAATGCACACCCCCTCTGCCAGACGCTATTCCGCTGTCTGAAGCGCACCGTCGAGATGCCAGGTCGGGGATCGTCATTGCAACGACCTTCAGGTCACGAGCTAGATAAATCCCGATCATCTCGAGCGGAGATCCGCGAGCGGCGGCGTGAGGTGTTCTATCTACTTCTCGAGCAGTGTTCGCGTGGCTTTCTCTCCAGATACGCGCCACTGTAGAGCGTGAAACACCAAGTGTGGCGGCGACCGTCCCTGCACTTGGGCGATCGCCGCCTGGGCGGCATCCAATATCCACAAGCGCTTGCAAGCTGCGCCCAGAAACTCTCTTCGGAGCACCCGGTCGAGGCTTGTCACGGAGACCATCAATACCGTACGCCGCGAAGCGCTTTCTCCACTTGGAAACCGTATGCTCCGAAACGCCAAAGGCAACGGCGACATCCTTGTTGCTCGTTCCATTCAGGCACGCCATCACGATATGAGCGCGAACGACTACCATCTGCGGTTCCACCGCACTTCCCGCAACCTCCCTCAGGCGCATGATGCTTTCATCGGACAACGGAACAGGAATTCTTGGCCTTCCACGCATGTCAATTCCGCACTCCCATCACCATCGGATTATGAGCAACATCCATAATAATGTAGCGTATTAATGACCTCGTAAGCCCGGGGTAACCCTGGTGTAGTCGAACGACTGCCCAGATGCCATCGCTGGCGATACATTCCTCGCAACGTCATGCGGAAGATGCGAACGCAATGCTTCGCCCTGTAGACGTTAACGGAGCGTACCTCAAAGCCTGGAGGTTTATGCAACGTTTATCCGCCACGGTGACAGGCAGCCGCGATGAGGAAAGATGAGTAAAGATGTATCGATTGTAGCGAGCGCGCATACCGCATTTGGCCGCCTCAAAGACCAGACCCTGGAGGATCTGATCGTAGCCGCTACGCAAGAAGTGCTACGCGATGGCCACATAGACGCAGCCGAGATTGACGCAATCTTCCTGGGGCATTTCAACTCAGGGCTGGTACCGGATGGGTTTCCCGCTTCGCTCGTCCTGCAGGCCGACAAGGATCTGCGTTTCAAGCCCGCCACTCGCTGCGAAAACGCGTGCGCATCAGGGTCAGCTGCGATCCACGCTGGTATGAACGCGATTCGATCCGGTGCAGCGGATCTGGTGCTGGTCGTTGGGGCAGAGAAGATGACTTCCAACTCGACCGAGGAAGTAACGCGTGCACTGGCCGGCGCTGGTTACCAGAACGATTGGTTCGAGTCTACGCAAAGCTTTCCGCAACTTTTTGCATCAACCGCGCAGCAATATCACGAACGCTATCAGGATCCGATGTATCACATGGCTCGGATCGCAGCCAAAAACCACGCGAACGCGATGGCCAACCCACTCGCCCAGATGCACCGGGCGGTGTCGGTCGACTATTGCAACGAAGTTTCCCCGACCAATCCTGTCATTGCTGCACCACTTCGACTGACCGATTGCTCGCTTATTACGGATGGCGCCGCAGCGATTATCCTGGCATCAGCAGATCGAGCAAAGGATTTCGCCCGTGAAGTTGCCGTGAAGGCTGCCACGCATGTTAGCGACACGCTGCCCATCGGTGGTCGCGACATTCTTGCGTTTGAGGGCGCTCAACGCGCCATCTCGGCCGCACTACAGAACGCGAATCTCACCCTCAGAGACATCGATTTCGCAGAGGTCCACGATTGCTTTACGATCGCTGAACTTCTTATTTATGAGGCAATGGGGCTCGCGCCACGCGGTCAAGGGCACAAGGTGCTCGATGAAGGCACCGTATTCGCAGACGGATGCCTTCCCGTAAATCTCTCGGGCGGACTCAAGGCAAAGGGCCATCCGGTGGGTGCGACCGGAGTGTCCATGCACGCTCTTGCGTTCAGACAGCTAACAGGTGCACCAATTGGCATTCCGGCTCCAGGCGCCGAATTCGGGCTGATCTTCAATATGGGCGGAATGGCTGTCGCGAATTATGCATCAGTGCTACAGGCCAGGAGGTCGTGAAAGTGAATATCGCCAACTGGCTCGCAGACGCCTCTGACCGTTGGCCAACGAATCCCGCCCTGCTGCATGGCGAGGTTCTTGTAGCTGACTATGTCGGCTTCCGGGCTTCTGCCCGGCACACGGCGAGACTTCTGGTGCAGCGGCACGGAATTCAGCCGGGAGACAGGATCGCCATTTTCATGAACAACACCACCAACTATCTCGTACTGTTATACGGCATCTGGTGGTGTGGCGGAATCGCCGTCCCGATCAATTCGAAGCTGCATCCTGCGGAAGCCGCTGAGATTGTATGCGACGCCGAAGCGCAACTCGTCTTTACGGAGGACGGCGTGCGCTTCCAGGAGGGTACGCTGCCCAGTGGTTGTACCGAATTATCGCAAGAAGCGATCGCGACACTTATATCATCTGCCGGCAATAATGATTTCCTGAAGCGTCCGTTGCTTCGCAGTTCGGACGACCTCGCATGGCTATTTTACACATCGGGCACAACTGGCCGGTCAAAGGGCGTCATGCTTTCGCATGGCAATCTGACAGCCATGGCGCTCTGCTATGCCATCGATGTACAACCCATTACGCAAGACGATGCGATTCTTTACGCCGCACCTATGTCTCATGGAGCGGGCCTGTACAACTTCGTCTTTGTACGTTCTGGAGCAGCACACGTTGTGCCGGAAAGCTGTGGTTTTGACCCGAATGAAGTCCTTCGTGTTAGCGCTGCTGTTCGAAACATATCGTTCTTTGCCGCCCCAACGATGATCAAGCGTCTGGTGGATGCCGCCGAGCGCGACGGCCTTCGGGGCGATGGTATTCGTTCAGTGATTATTGGCGGTGCACCGATGTACGTTGCCGACCTTGATCGCGCCATCGAGATCCTGGGGCCACGATTTATCCAGATCTATGGTCAGGGCGAGTCACCCATGACCATCACGTCCGTCCCAAAAGATGCTATCAACGACCGCTCGCGGCCAGACTGGAACCGGATCGCTTCATCTGTCGGCTACGCACAATCCTGTATCGAGCTGCGAGTATTGTCCGACGATTGGGTGCCCGTAGCGCCTGGTGTGCGAGGTGAAGTCATGGTGAGAGGCGCTACGGTGATGCAAGGCTACTGGCATAACGAACAGGCAACCAACGAAACAATCGTCAATGGATGGCTGCGTACGGGAGACATTGGTTATCTCGATCCTGATGGCCTTCTCACATTGACGGACAGATCCAAGGACGTCGTGATTTCGGGTGGCAGCAACATATACCCGCGAGAGGTGGAGGAAATTCTAGCCTCGCACCCCTCGGTCAAGGAGGTTGCGGTTACGGGTCAACCAGATTCTGAATGGGGCGAAGTAGTAGTCGCGTTCGTTGTCGTTCAAAAGGCTGCGTATTTGAGTGAGGCTACATTAACAAAGTGGTTCGTCGATCGGATGGCCTCATTTAAAAAGCCCAAAAGATACGTGTTCCTGGATGAGCTGCCGAAAAATGGGTATGGAAAGGTTGCAAAGACTGCACTACGCGCGCTACTCGCGCCTGCTGAGGCTGCGGAGCCAGATATTCGTGCTCACGCTGACCGCATCAACTAAAAAAGGATAAAAAGTGAAAGACATTGGAGATACCTGCATCCAGCGCCGCCGTGCATTTCTAGGCGCGACCACGGGCCATCTGATTGAATGGTACGACTATGGAGTGTACGGCTTTCTGGCTGCTTACATCGGGAAAGCTTTTTTCGTTTCTAACGACCCGATGACAAGCCTGCTGAGCAGTTTCGCTGCATTCGCACTGAGCTTCTTTCTGAGACCATTGGGTGGGTTATTTTTCGGCCCTCTCGCCGACCGTGTTGGACGCAGAAAAACACTGATAACCGTGCTGGCGTTGATGGCCGGTTCCACATGTCTTCTCGGTTTCCTCCCGACCTACGATAATGTCGGCATTATCGCTCCAGTCGCGCTCGTGCTCATCCGCTGTGTGCAAGGATTCTCAGCTGGCGGCGAGATCGGCACGATAACCAGCTTCATATCAGAGTATGCCGGCCCCGGTAAGCGTGGATTCTCGACTAGCTGGCTAATGGTCACAGCCGTCCTCGGACTTGTCCTCGGCGGTGCGGTTGCAAATGGAATGACATTCGCCCTGGGTTCGGAGGCGATGCAAGACTGGGCGTGGCGAATTCCTTTCCTGCTGGCAGGCCCGCTTGGAATGGTTTCCATGTACATCCGGCTCAAGCTTGAGGACAGCCCGGAATTTCGCGCACTCGCCGACTCTGGCAACGTGTCCAAAGCACCCCTACGGGAAGTTTTCCAGTGGAAACGTTCGATCACGCTGGTCTTTTTCATCATAACGTTACACAGCTCGATCTTCTATCTCGTACTGACTTTCGCGCCGACGTTCATGTCGCATATTCTTAAGTTTGGTAGCGGTACGACGTTGTTCTTCGCCCTGATCTCCAGTCTGGCTTCGGCCATCGTCATGCCATTCGGTGGCATGTTCACTGACCGTTACGGTCGCAAGCCGTTTCTCATCGCAACAGGCACCCTGGCCACTCTCGCCATGTATTGGCTTTTCAGGGCAGCACCTCATGCTACTCCGGCAAGCTTCGCACTTCCGCTGATGTCAGTCGCCGTTCTTTTTGGACTCTACGCGTCCTCGACCTATGCGCTAATGAGCGAATTGCTTCCGACTCGAGTACGGTCAACTGGCATAGCAATGGCTTATAACGTTCCAGTAGCAGTGTTCGGTGGAAGTACCCCCATGATTTCGACCTGGCTGATCCAGCGAACAGGCGATATCACTTCACCATCGTACTTCTTCGTAGCAACGGGTGTTGCATCGCTCATAGCGCTTTCCGCGCTCCGACGCTCGGATTCAACCCAAGCTGGTACGGAAAATGCTTTCAAGACCCCCGAAATGTATCAAATGACCGAGCGCACTCTGGTTACTCAAAGAAACATATAGAGAACGATTGCGTGGGACCGGGCCGACCAAGTCCGTCCGGTGTCGTGTCGCTGCGGTTTCTTTTTGCGCCGTAGCGTCCAGTGCTCTGGCGCATCGAGCTATCTTGCTGGTCAACAAAATCTTTTCGATTACATGCTGTCTGAAGTATGATCTGGATACTGTGTGACATCCTCATGTATGGATTGAAATCCTTGAACGTTATTTCACATTATGAAACAGAAAAAACCATCCCGCTGCTGCTTTAGATTGCATCCGGGCGCGCCTCGATTCAAAGCGTTCTGCACACTTTGTACGTGAATTCAATTGTTGGTGCTGGTCCTGATTGACGCTCTCGAACGAGTCTTTGCAGTGCTAGGAGTGGTCAAAATCCTGTACCAGATACTGCTGCGCCGTTGCCCCCTCACAAACGACGCGGCCACAGCCTCGGCAAACGGGTGCCGCTAAAGGCTGTTTGTTGCTCATAACGCAGAGATCATCTGAGATCAACGGGCGCGTTGAATATTTTTTCAGCAAATTGGAAACAGACCTCAGAGGGGCGGAGCTAGGCGGCTAAGATAGCAGGTGCTACGCCGCTGGTTTGAGTTCTGCGATTAGCGCAGGTTTCGAGCTCTTCGCGATCATCGTCGTCCGCGTCGACGGCCGGTACGGGCAGATCGTCTTAATTGTTAGTCGTTTGTAAAAACTCAATTTACAAACTTCGTCTATATCTGCCAGCATGAGTTGCGTAACCTCGCAACTGCCGGGTAAAGGTTTGTGTGCGGGTACGACATTTGGGTTTTATCGACTAAGCTGCGCTCCTCCAACCCTGTAGCTCAAGTCGAAGGGCACGGCTAACTGCCGTGCCCTTTTTTTAGCACATTCACAACGCAACGCCATCCGAGATTGCACCAGACGGGCCTGCGGGGGAAGACGTCACGTCACGTACGTTTTGCACTCCTGGACGCTGACGCTCCAGCTGCGGGTGGCTCGATAAGAAACTTGCTGCGATCTTTAACGTCCTTGATCCATGCAGGAGGCCGAGCCCGGCCACTCCAAGTTGCACCCGAAACAGGATCCTGGTATTTGGGTGCCACCTTGCTGGCAACCAGCTTGTTCGTAGAGGATCGCGAGCCATTCTTCGATCCAGCCGGCCGACCACGTTTGCGCGGCATTTCTGTATCTGCCTGAAGCCCCTGAATGGCTGGCTCATGGTTGGCGACTGTCTTATTTTTAGATCCAGCCGGCCGACCACGTTTGCGCGGCGTTTCCGTGTCCGCCTCAAGATCCTGAACTGTCAGCCCGTGGTCGGCCATCATTTTCTTGATGCTTGTAATCACCGATGCGGATTTCTTCCGGCGAAGGTCATCAGCTTTTTTTTTGCAAACTCGCAATCCGCTGTTCGATCTGAGATAGGGTAGCCATATGCAATGATATGAGAGTTGTTGAGGAGCAACGACTCCGGCCATGCATACCTTAGCCTTAGCAGTATCGCCGGATCCAACTGAACTATAGCGTCAGATCAAAACAAAGAAAAGTATTTTTTCGAATTATCAAAACAATCATGCACTCGACCGAAGTGGCGTCCTCTCAGAACGCGGGCCCGCTAATACCAGTAGCACTGCCTAACTCTTCCTTTCAATGCTACTTCGAGCTTTCTCGGCCTATGGTTCCCTTGATAAAACCTGCGTCCCGAATTGAGCGTATCAGCGAATGGTCATTGGTGCCCCGCTGGCGCATCTGAGCCGCGAGCAGCCGGGAGAAGCCGTCTTCCCTCGATTAATACGGACGATTTACCGGCATCCTTCCGCCTATGTGGTCCGTGGGGCAGGCTGCATTTTCTGAAACCGATATTGCTTCGCCGCCAGTAGCGCCTACTAAACCGACCATTGCAGGCCGTACAACAATGGTCCACGCGTCATGGCATCGCGCAAAAGGACCACTCAGCAGTGCACTCTGCCGTTACAACGAATTCTCGACTTTCGCGCACTTTCTACCATCTGGATACGATGTATCGCCTCATCCGTAATTACAGTAAGGCCCTCTGAAATGGCAATCCACGAGCAAGCCAGATCGTTTACACCTATGATCGTGCCAATAAATACTTCCGTAACAATGCGCTGTATGAAGACCTACTTATTGTGCGTCGCAGTTGCAATCGCGACAACGACAGTTACCACCCTGGCATTCGCCGCGTGCGATATCCTTGCCCCCTCCCTTGACGTCGCATTGATATTCATCGAGCGCCCTGCCTAGACCGTGTTAGGAATTTTTTGTAGTACCTGGTACCCTGGAGGGATGACAAGAGAAAAGCGCAAACCCTACCCGACAGATGCGTCCGACGAAGAGTGGAGCTTCGCGGCGCCGTATCTGACGCTGATGGATGAAGCAGCACCGCAGCGCAAGTACGAACTGCGAGAAATGTTTAACGCGTTGCGCTGGATCGTGCGCGCTGGTGCGCCATGGAGAATGATGCCCAACAACCTTCCTCCGTGGGAACTGGTGTACCAGCAGACCCAGCGATGGCTGCAGGCAGGCTGCTTTGAGAACATGGTCTGCGATTTGCGCTCGATCATCCGTGTGGCGCAAGGACGGCAGGGCCAGCCCAGCGCCGTGATTCTAGATGGCCGGACAATGCAGTCCGCCTGCGAGAGCGGTCCGCGCGCGGGCTATGACGGCTACAAGCGCAAGCGTGGGAGCAAGGTCCATATTGCAGTCGACACGCTGGGACATTTGCTCGCGGTGCACGTAACGCCCGCCAACGAGCAGGAGCGCGCGCAGGTGGCAGAGCTCGCGCGACAGGTGCAGGAAATCACGGGAGAAACGGTCAAGGTGGCCTTCGCGGATCAAGGATACACAGGTGAAGACGCTGCGCGGGCCGCCAGCAATGAAGGCATTGATCTGCAGGTCATCAAACTGCAGGAAGCAAAGAAAGATTTCGTGCTGCTGCCCCGGCGATGGGTGGTCGAGCGCAGCTTTGGCTGGCTCAACCGCTTTCGCCGCCTCGCGCGGGACTATGAGCGATTACCTGAAACTCTTGCCGGTCTTCATTTCGTGGTCTTCGCCATGCTTATGCTCGTGCATGCAGTGCCAGTACTTCAAAGTTCATAACACGGTCTAGTCTCTGTGATCGAGGAATCTTGAAGCGAAGATAGCTGTTAGTGCCGATGTGAAACTGACCCACCCGCCGAGGTAACCCTGACCCACCTGGGAGAGGATGGCGGCTTTTTGCCGCCGATGCTGACTCAGGAGCAAGCAGTGGAAATCAAGGTATTGGCAAGGCGGGGAACGGCGGTACGGGAGATAGCGCGACAGACGGGCTTGTCACGCAACACAGTGCGTCGCTATCTGCGCGACGACCAGGCTGGCCGCTACAAGCAACGCGAGCCACGCCCGACGAAGCTCGATCCGTTCAAGGACTACGCGCTCGAACGTGTTGCCGCCGCGCGCCCGCACTGGATTCCGGCAACAGTGCTGCATCGGGAGCTGCAGGAAGCTGGCTACGAAGGGGGCATCAGCCAGCTCAAGGCGTTCCTGGCACCGTACAAGCGCCATGAAGCGGAGCCGGTGGTTCGGTTCGAGACACCGCCGGGCAAACAGATGCAGGCCGACTTCACGGTCATCCGTCGCGGCCGTGCGCCGTTGCTGGCGCTGGTGGCGACGCTTGGATACAGCCGCGCGAGCTTCGTGCGCTTTACCGCTGGCGAGGACGCCGCAACGCTGTGCGAGTGCCTGCGCGAAGCGTTCGTCTACTTCGGCGGCACGCCCGAGCACGTGCTGTTCGATAACGCGAAGTCCGTGGTCATCGAGCGCGACGCGTTTGGTGAAGGCGAGCATCGATGGAACACCCAACTGCTTGCGGTGGCCGAGACCTACGGCTAGGCGGAACTGGGCGCACGTGAAGAGCGTAAGCGCCACACACTCACGCAACTCGCGTCGCTGCCTGCCATCAAGACCCTGGAGCAATATGACTTCGGCTTCGCCAGCGGTGCACCACGGGCACAAATACAGGAACTGGGAAGCCTGGCGTTCATCGAGCGGGCCGAGAACGTCGTGTTGCTCGGCCCGTCGGGAGTTGGCAAGACACACCTCGCGAGTGCACTGGCCTATCGGGCAACACAGGCCGGCATCAAGACGCGTTTCATCACGGCGGCGGACCTGATGATGCAACTGGCGACGGCGAACCAGCAAAATCGATTGCGGGAGTTCTTCAATCGGGCGGTCGTCGGGCCGAGGCTCCTCGTCATCGACGAAATCGGCTATCTGCCGTTCGGGCGCGAGGAAGCGAACCTGTTCTTCAATGTCGTCGCCAAACGCTACGAGCGCGGCTCTATCGTGTTGACGAGCAGTCTTCCGTTCACACAGTGGGCCACAGCGTTCGCCGACGACCAGACGCTCACCGCTGCCATGCTCGACCGGCTTCTGCATCACGCCCATATCGTGCAAATCAGTGGTGAGAGCTACCGGCTGAAAGACAAGCGCAAAGCAGGACAAACAGGAACGCGGACAGGCGCGAAAGCAGCCGCGTGACACAGGGCCCGGGTGGGTCAGATTTACTTCGACGAATCGCCGAAAGGCGGGTCAGAATTCAATCGGCGTTGACAGATAGCCATGTCTGCGTGCGCAGGCGTGTGGCATAGCGCTTATATTTCCCGCTTATCTCAAAGAAGAAGCCGCTGAGCCAGCGCAAGCACTTGTTCGGTGACGGTAGAAGAAGCGTTCAGCGCAACCTCTACAGCGCGTTTCTGGCGAGAAACTCCGGAGGGAATACGCACCAACCGCCAGTGTTGAAAAAGCCTATGCTGCGTTTGAATGAACCTGCAGCGGGCGGGCTGGTGCGCAATTAAACGGAAAACGGCTGCCGGTGCCAGCCTGCAGTCCGACTTCGCGGACTGTCTGAGGGGTCAGCCTGAAGGCTTGTCAAGGCGGAACAGCACCCCGGGCTGCTGCTCGCCTTCAACAATGTCCCGGGAACGCAGTATCAGAAGGCTTCCCAGCTCTCAGCTTTGCTTTTTTCATCGGATAGTTTGCCTGAGATTGTCGGCTTCGTATCCACCTGCCTGTGTTGCGACGCGGGTGCATCCTTGGACGACAAAGGCGCGCGAGCCGCTGCCTGGCGCTTCACTGGTTGTTGCGCCATCCGGTCCGATAATTGGAAGATTGACACCGCTCCGCTGAGATCTTGAGCCTGTTCTTGCAAAGACTGGGCAGAGGCGGCAGCCTGTTCTACTAGTGCCGCATTCTGATGCGTGACCTCGTCCATCTGCGTCACCGCCTGGCCGATCTGCTCAACCCCTCGCCTCCGCTCTTCTGATGCGGTCGCGATTTCCCCAACGATGTCAGAAACACTACGGATAGATCGTTTGACCTGTCCCATTGTTTCGCCAACATCCGCAGCCTGTTTCGCTCCGTCCTCGATCATCGAGACGGAAGAATTGATAAGATCCTTGATTTCCTTGGCCGCTGATGCCGAGCGCTGCGCCAGGCTGCGCACTTCGCTGGCCACAACAGCAAATCCTCGCCCTTGTTCGCCTGCTCGTGCGGCTTCCACTGCCGCATTTAGCGCGAGGATATTCGTCTGGAACGCAATACCCTCAATTACGCCCGTGATTTCAGAAATCTTGTACGAGCTGCTACTAATCTGCCCGATCGTACTCACCATCGCCTGAACTGATTCGTTTCCAGCGTCCGCCAGACTTGCCGCGCTCGTCGCGAGGGCATTAGCCTGCCTAGCATTATCGGCATTTTGTCTTACCGTCTGCGTCATTTGCGCCATGCTTGATGCGGTCTCTTCCAGCGATGCTGCCTGCTCTTCCGTGCGCGCTGAAAGATCCATGTTGCCTGTGGCGATTTCGTCCGAAGCAAGAGCCACCGATCCAGCCGACGTCTGAATACGGCGTACGGTCGACGACAACTGCTCGTCCATTGTCTTGAGAGCAGCGAGTAACTCGCCGAATTCTCCACCGCTGTCGACACTCAGATTGTTGCCAAGCTTTCCACCTGCAATTTCCTTCGCCACATAAATAGCTCCTTCCAGAGGGCGCAAGATTGCCCGTAGCAGCAAAAAGCCTACGACAACGGTGGCAGACAAGCCCACCGCAACCAGAACGATCGCTATCGTCAATATTGTTCGGTAGGTAGATGCCGATCGGTTTACGGAATTCGTAGCCTGAAGCCGGTTCAGTTCGACGTCTTCCGAACATGATCTGGCTATCCGTGAACTTCGACTTCTTCATTGCGTAGAACTCCCTTTGCTGGAAATTCTACTTCTGATCCCGCTTACCGGACGGGGGCATTACCGACCGACCGCACCAAACGTCCCCATCGCAGCTATGATTGCGACGCACACACCAAGCGCCCCAATGAGCTTGAACCGCACCGTTTGAAACATACGCGCCATTTTATTCCTATCGTTCTCATACCCGTAGTTGCCGCAGCAGCCTCCGAGGTTAGTGCAACTACACCCAAACAACCTGAGCGTCTTGTGATTATTGTCGCGCCCTGCGTAGAAACCTGCTCGCTGCCAAACAGAATTGCCTATCAGAGATGACCTGATTAACGGCATCTTTGGCGTCTTTTTTACAAAAAAAACCCGTTACGAGGTAACGACGGGTGCTGCAACGAACGCCCCTGAAGAGGCATGGATACCGGGCAAGGAACAAGCTGGTGTGGGAGCGCCTGCGGGCACTGACAAGGTCTGCATGTTGCGACCGAAAAATCGCCTTCCAATAGTGAGACGCGGAATCAGACAGACCGCTAGTCTTAGCGTGTGCGAATCTGTCATTTCCTGCTCCGCAAGCCCTGATACGGTGTGATGATGGCGTCTCTCGAAAGCCTTGCAAAGACGCCACGGACGCCGCGTCAGCGTCCGTGCACCTGGACACTTCGTGAGCGGGCTGCCCGCAAGACCAAAAGAGCTAGTGGGCAGCATCAAATCATTGATGTTTACCAGTTGAAAACCAGAAATTCCAAAGGACAAACACACGAGCCTTCGGTGCCTGAAAAGCCAGGGCTGCGCTAAATTCCTGCCTGCAGGCAGGTCAGTGTGCGATTAAACCGCTAACGGCTCGCGTTGCCAGTCTACGGTCCGGCTTCAAGGACTGTAAGAGCGGCTAGCCTGAAGACTCGTTGAGGTGCAACAGCAACTCGGTGCTGCTGGTTTGAGCAACGCGGCTCTTCAGAAATCATTGGTTAGTGCCCCGGCGCCCCAGCACGAAACCTTTCGTTCACGAGAAGAAGGATTGAGTACACATCTGAAATACCGCGCGAATCGGGCCTCTCTCGTCCTTTTTAGCGCCAATGCGTTTTCACCACGAGTCGCCAGCGTACTGCGCCCTGCCCCGGATTATGCTGATGATGGTCTTGAGGTGGCAGCGGCTTGTTTAGCGTCGAGACGCAACTTCCCCCGCAGCCATCACAGCGATAGATGCCGGAGTAAGGAGTGTAGGAAGTTCGAATATTTATAATAGGCCATTTTAGGTCTCTCACGTTGAGCAATCGTCTGCGCAACAAGCAACAAATCACATCGTGCGCTCTCCACAGGACAACGGGGTCCGGAAACCCTATCCAAAAGACTCGATCCAAACAAACCGCGTGTACAAAATCTTACGCTCGCTTCCCGTTTATATCCAGTGCAATATTTGCTCGGTGATTGAGTCAATTGATCATCGCTGGGCAGTTGAACTCAAAGTCGTATGAGGCTCGATCCTCATTGGATACTGGCACTCCGCGACCCTCTTTCTTTTCTAATGACTTTTTCGCCGAGAGCGCATCGTGAATCAAGATCACTATCTTTTTCCGTTCGCCAACACGCACAGAGACGTAGCGATGTCTGATAGACGTTCAGCATAGGAGCCGGACCAGGTGCGCATGTCCCGGACCGGATCTTCCCTCAAGCGGTGTCTCGATCCGACGTGATCAAGCCTTCCTTACTTGAAGCGACAGGCCTGACACGCTCCGTCATACTAGCCTCTCGGAGTAATACCAGAGCCCGAGAAAGCCGTTACCAGAGCAGTCGAGTCAGTAAAACCCGTCTCATAGCTAAGTGGCACGCTTAGCTTCGTCCAGGAAAGGCTGCTACGGGTAAAAATCTGGGCTATCGGTCTTACCCAATCCGATTTATCGAGCGTTACCGGTCGAACCACAACGATGTCCGGTCGCCCACTGCTTGTCGTGTGCGTCCAGCCACCGCAATTCACGCAACGGTGCGCGCAGCTTTCATTGCCGCTATCCGCCGGCCTCGCATAGGCTTTGGTGTCGCCAGAGAAAGAAAAACCGCTAGCCAGGACCGGCATTCCAATGGAAAAGGCGCTTGACGTCATCTGACGGCAATCCGTGCAGTGACATGCCATAACGAAGAGCGGAGGTTGGGTCAATGCATAGCGCAGGGCTCCGCAATGACATCCGCCCGCTAGCCGAAGTGGCCAAGTTGTACCTTCCATCGCATTTCCTCTTTCAATCACTACCGGTCCGACCTTAGCAAATTCAAGCGAGCCATGATTTCAGAATCAAATCCGTCGCTTGCTGACCCTGGGCATCGGCGTTTATGTTGTGGTCAACAATCCCAGTCATTCACTATTCGTCAGTCTTATCTACAATAAGCGCGGAAGGATTGCCCTCGACTCCTTTCTTGTTACGCCGGCAATCTTACTTCAAGTTGTGTCGTCTAATTTCGCCAATTTCCGGGGAGCACCTTCCTGGTTTTCGACGATTGCACTGGCTGTTTTCGACTCGAGCCTTCGGCTCGTCGGTTTTCTCCAGGAAGGCAATTTCCACGAAGATTCGGATAGACGAAGGCGGAACGAGGGTGGGGCCGAGTTGGAGCGAAGCGCTGCCGACGGGACGCAAGTGCAACCATGCTCTATTCTCGTACCCAAGTTTGCTTTCTCTAGCTAGTGCCGCAGCGGCATTTGTCTTGGCCAGCAGCGCTGGATTGGATCTGTAACACTCATTCGACATTCACGTACACGCCGATAGCCACATTTGGCCCGGTGATTCCGCCTGCTGTTTACGCATTTTTCTGCAAGTGCAATAACCAGCGCACTCTCTGGGAGAAATCGATCGAGAACACACGAAGCGAGACGCGTAACGCGCCGGAATCTCGCCTGTTCAGCGATGAAGCGTTGCTGACATCTTCCGTTGTGGCTGCATCCGCGTTATCCGGAAAACCGACCACGGCTATAGACACGTGCCCAGGTCGCTGATAGAAATGCTCTCAATGCCATGACAGCATGGATGATCTCGAGGTTTTTTTGTAACGAAGCCTGCACGATTGACTAGCCTCGGCGTCAATCAGTCTTAGCAGGTTGAGAACGGATGCCGTGACTTTGATAAGAGTATTGTCCTTCGTATACACTTCTATCTGGCGGAGCCCTAAAATCACACGACTGACGTCTTTCAGATTGATTTCGATTTCAACGCCGTTCACGTCTTCGAGGTTCATTGCAATCCCGATGTCATAAAATCGTTACGCATTGAACCTGAAAAACATGGGTCCAGTCAAAGTATTCACACAAGCAACTGATTTATATACGTTTTATGCTTATCGCCTCTCTACCCAACCCATGGTTGTGCGGCTGATCTGACAGGTTCGAGCCCAGCCGTCGAAAGCAGGATTCGCATTCTGTCGACAACACTTCCGGTGCCAGTCTCGTCAGCGTACTGCGTAGCCCACCATGAAAAGTGCGGCCTCTAATGGGCGAACACGCTTCGCTGCGCACTTAAACACGGTGAAACCTGTCCCATTTGCTGCGGTCGCGAGGAAACGACAGACCCAATTAACCCGCAGGTTTTGGCCGATTCGCAAACCGTTCGCCTCGGACAGAATCGGATACACGTGCCGTGGATGATGATCTGGCTTCGGATCACGCCACCTGTTCTTGTCCTGGGGCCAGTGGCCAAAACGAAGGCACTCAGGAATGGCCTTGTGATCCCCACCGTTGGCTTCCTCGTTCCAACGCGCAACAAGCGCACCTAAGGCTGCTCCGACACGGCCGTCGGAAGTTGCAAAATTCTCGCAGACCGAGGAGAAAATTTTAGTCGTGCCGGAATCCAGGCCAATGGGTAGCAGTTCGCCCTCGACCACGACGGACTCTTCAGGGTTTCTACAGGATAGATCTTGTCGTGCAAAATGGTGTCGTATCGCACGTAGATACGATGGTAGTGATTCGCCTCGGGACCGCAAAACCTTCGCGATTGCGGGCCGGTGTCTCACGCCGCCCCACTCCAATACAACGTTCGAAAGTCGCAAGCATCTATCAGCGTTGTTTTCATCGATAGCCGAGCGTAGTTCACGGCCAAGCCACGAGAACGTCTCGTGAGTTTCTCCGAACGCCCGGATCTCACATCCAGAATGTGGCATCCCGTGTTCGACCGGCAATCGGACCGGCCATGCATAACGCTCAAACGCTGAGTAAAGCGAATCGCAAGTCCAAACCTCCCCACGAGCCAGACCTGTTCTGATCGACCTCGCCGTCCAACTGTGGTGAAAGCCACCTGGCTGCATCGTGCCCACAAGCCACCTAAGAAATGGGCGAGCTTCTCGATAGAAGTCGCGCCGCAGCATAAGGTTAGCGTCACGCTGGCCATCAGGAGAATTCGACATCTCTATTGCTTGTGTCATGCGCAAGTTTAAAATGTGCTTTCAGATCAGATTGATACGAGTTGCTGGAACGTGGCAGCACCACTCATGCTCAGTATTGTCCTGCGAAAGCGCGCTCGGCGAGGTTAGTCGGCCCAGCCTATGTAGCCCCGATGACGGGTCTTTTCACATGCACAACGAAACCTGTGAACGATGCATCGTTGTCGCGATACTTCAGGCATCGTATAAGGGCATCGAAATCGAACACAGCGGCTCCGCAGCGCCGTACCCGCGACCCCGCGAGGAACGTAGAGAGCCTGCCTGATGTTGGCAGACAGTGCCTGCGACATTGCAAACGTGACGCCTTGTGATTGTCTCGACGTCAATTAGCTAATATTCGTATCACAAAGCGAATCACCAAGGCCTTCAACCTGTAGCCTACTGGCTGATAGCGATAAGGGTCCAGCGCGTCGCGTCCTTTTTTCCCACGCATTGATCACGCATCTGGCGGCTCATCCAGCACAAGCTTGTTCCGCTTGTCGATAACTGCCCGCGTACTACCTGTAGCACCTGGTCCCGGTACAAACCGCACATCGTTATACGATAGTGTTCTGCCGTCCCTGCTTTGAACGACGATCGGTTTCACCGGTTTGCCGCTTTCAACGTCCACGAGTGTCAACGGCGGCTTCCCACCGCGAGAGAGCCATCGATCTCCCCATTGCATAAGTGAGATGAGGACGGGATACAGCTCTCTTCCCTTATCCGTTAGCCTGTATCCATAGGTATTTGCACGCTCAGGCAGCGGATATCGTTCGATAATATCCAGTTCAATCAGCCGCTCAAGTCGCGCCGTAAGAACGTTCCGCGCAATTCCAAGCTCTTTCTGGAATTCATCGAAGCGCGTCAACCCTTGCGTGCACTCTCTCACGATCAGCAAGGTCCACCATTCGCCGACCTCATCGAGGGCTCGGGCGATGGAGCAGTTCATATCGTCGAAGCGTTTCCTGTACATAGACCGTTTTATATCACAGTTTTTTCACGCAACTTAACCAGATTCCGGGGAAGTGTTTCCCGATTTTATCCGTTGCGTGACAAAACTCTGGTTTGTATAGTTTCGTCACGCAACTTTTATGCACTATCTTATTAGGGAGTCTTATGGATCGCCGCCTATTAACTCTTGCTGTAGGCATGTTTGCGTTGGGGACAGACAGTTTCGTCTTCGCGGGTATCTTACCGCAGCTTTCTAAATACTTTCATGTAAGCATCGGTGCCGCCGGACAGTTAATTACTGTATATGCACTTACATTTGCACTGCTTGCGCCAACGATCGCAGCCCTTGCGGCTGGTATTTCCCGCAAAAAACTCCTGATGATCGGTATGGGGATATTCATCGTTGCCAATCTTGGAACCGCATTCGCCCCTAATTTCGCATTCGCACTGGCTACGCGCGCGCTAGCTGGCGTCGGCGCCGCGATGTTCTCTCCAACGGCTAGCGGAACCGGAACGATGCTCGTCGCACCTGAGCGGCGGGGCTTCGCACTGTCCATAATCGTTGCGGGCCTTACCACGGCGACCGCGTTGGGGACGCCACTCGGCGCTGTGATTGGGGGGCTTGCCGACTGGCGATGGACCATGGGGTTCGTTTCGGCTCTTGGCGCCGCTGGGTTCGTTGGCATCTGGGCTCTGCTTCCGCAGGTAGCGCTGCCACCAGCAGTCTCACTGGCCAAGCGCTTCGCTCCTCTCGCCGATTCGCGAGTTGGACTGATTCTGGCGACCACTGTGCTCGCGCAGATCGGGACCTTTATCATCTACAACTATTTTGCAGTTGTGTTTGACCGTGCTACAGGGGGCAACGCTGGTCTTCTGGGGGCGCTGCTGGTGCTGTGGGGCATGGCCGGCACTTTCTCGAATCTCATGACTGGCCGTGTTCTCGATAAGATTGGCTCGCGCAAGGTAGTGATTGGTATGCTGATGGCGATCATCGCTGTCATCGTTACGATGCCCCTGACGGGCAAACATCTGTGGAGCGCTGCGCTAGCGGTCTTTGTCTGGGGCGGCTGTGCATGGGGTCTTCTTGTTCCGCAACAGTTCAGGCTCGTCTCTCTCAACCCTTCCATGGCAGCGGTCCTTGTTGGCCTGAATACATCTGCGACCTACGTTGGGGTATCGATTGCGGGTGCAATCGGCGCAGCAGCCATTCCGGTTATAGGAAGCCATAACCTCGGCTACCTTGCAAGCTCGATCGTGGTACTGGCCTTCGCTGCCTCGGAGCTTGCAACTTCCCGCGTTGCATCGGTCGCGAAAGCGGCGACCGACAAGGCAACAGCCGCAGCCTGATCCTCTTGCATGCAGCTGCGTCCCGAAGACCGTTTCGGGGCGCTGTGTCAACGACGCTGGTTAACCACACGACTTTACCAGTCCCGCGAGCCTCCGGTTCACTCCACGGACTCGAATCTGGACCGGCGTCGGTCGCGTCCTGCGCAACAAATATTGCACCCATGCGCGACGTGCCTTCGTCATACAACCACCTCCCAGCAACTGTCCGTCCTGTCGATTGTAGTGGGAATAGTACGAGAGGCATCTGAAATGAGTGCAACGTTTGAGGCGCGCAAACCCACACGATCTGCACGTAAACCCATTCAGACTGGTCGACTGACTCCGTAGCCAGTATGCGCTGCGCTACAGATTCAGACCGTGCACTGCGAAGTAAATGATTGGCTGCACAAATCGTATTGAGAACGCAGAACGTGACTCCAGCATATTTGACGCCAGGTCATGCAGTGCGAATGCCCGGTTCTATCATCTCGGGCATTCGCCTGTTAGCCGTGACACCAACAGATGATGGCGCGAGCTTCAGTCCGCCAACCGCAAGCTGACAGATTCAGCTGAGTAGTCGTTGGGGGAAGGTCGTTCATTGGCTAGCTTCTCTTCAATTTCAAGCAAACTACCTTCTTGAGCAAACCGCATCGCGCCATCGAGAAGTTCAAGCTCGGCCGGCATACAAACAATAATGGGGATTTTGAAAAACGCCCATTCAAGTGCCCAATCCAGCGCCGCCCAGTTTCTCAGAGCGGGGTTGACTGGATACGGTGGCAAGTACTCTACAGTATGTCGGAAGTTCCCCGCCTGGATGGTGACAGCATCCCCTTCCTGGGACATGCCGTGTCCGTCTGGTCCCGCAGGAAAGAGTACCTTTACAAGTTCACGAAGGTCACTATTCAGTCGTGGAGGCCAGTGCTTGATACGCCCCGTTCCACACCAGCCGGCCTCATCCCAACCGAAATATGCCAGGGCCTGTTGCCGCGTGGACTCAGAGGCGGCCCGTAATGCCTCTTCGTCCGCCTCGCCTCGTTTTCCAAAGAAAGGAAAATGGTGAAGATAGTGCCCAAACAGAGCAGCACTCTGAACACTGTAAAGCTCTGTGTCTGCGATATGGGTGTGCCAAACGTAATCAACGTATCGCGATGGTGAAACTGCCTTACCTTTATTCGCATAACAAATAAATAAAAATCCCTTATATTTTCTGATCGCGTCCAAGGTTTTCTCTGCCGAAAACCCCGGACGGTCCTCGGGATTCATTAGCCTATATGCAAGAGATCCAAAATCCAATCGATTAAGTTTTTTCAAGAATTCATGGAGCTTCTCATCCACTTTACGTTCGACCGATGCGTTCATCGCCAACTCTCCATAGTCAGATGGCTGCTAGTTGATTGAGAACGTAATCTCCGGCGCGCTACTTGGCGACATTCATCCACATGCCGCTTTGTCGTATTTTTCAGAATTTATTTTTTACCATCGACAGATATGCAAGCTATTTCCGACCGAAACCGGTACGTATTCAAGCTCGATTCAAAATGTGTTTACATGCGCTTAACAAACATGCATCTAATTTGCATCAACTTAAACATAGAAGAATTCTTGAGAGTTGCAAGTTGCTTTTAATGACCGACTCGTACACTATTCGAAATAGGCTCCGTAATCAGTTCGATTCTGTGAACACTCTCATCAAAACCCGAGGGACTTCTGCGTTAGCGACATGCAAGCTACCACTTGCGCGTCAATGAAATGAAGCGTGCCTCTATTTACTCATTGGTGAATGTTTCGCTGACGGATACTTCTCTTACCTCAAAACCCACCTGTTACGGCTATCCTGCGCCTCCAGCACCCAATGTTATGCGGCCGATATCGACTGCTGACTCACCCGCTGTTATATCTTGAGATGCCTGCAACTCATCCTTGCTTATCGACACGTGCTCATCTCCTGAAGGTACATTCTCAAGGGAGAACCGGCCGTCGGCCCCTGACGTCGCGGTCACTTTGCTGTTTGCCAGCTGAATCTTTGCCTCACCGACTGGCTCACCCGCCGCATCAACAACTATTCCTGATACCGTGTACCCACCAGCTGGCAATGCACCGTCACTCGATCCGTCGGTTTTCGCCGGTTCCGACTCAGGCTTCGATGGGGTCGCTGGTTGCACTGGAGCATTGCTGCTGCTCCCCAATGCGGAACGGTCTGGCTTGTTGGCAGGATTACCTGAAGAAGTGGAATGAGGCTGCAGCCCTTCTATGACTCCTCGAACTTGAAGCAAGGTCAGTTCGGACGAGAACCCCGAAAGAAACGCCACACCGATTGCTGAGGTCATGGTGTTGGGTGTGAATATATAAAACGCGACCACGGCGATAAACGGCGTCGAAACAAGTTGCATAATCTGAAAAACTACCACCTCTCTGACCTGAACAGAGCTGAGCTTCGATTGCTTCAGCGTGGGCATGTAGTCGTCAGCGCAGCGCTTCTGATATTCGGGAATTCTTCGAGCAAGGCTCACTGCGCCTCCGACTAAAGCAAGAAGCACAACGTAGAATGGAACAACGAACCCACCTTGAATGATGCTTCCACGTGTAGAGAACCACCTCGCGTCAAACGCTGCCTCAGGTGAGGATGCGCTTAACGAGGCCGAAGCACTCGGCTCGCTTGCCCCGGTTGACGCCACCTGTGCCGGAGTCGTGGAGCCATTTCTTGTCACAAGAAGTCGGTTCTCCTGGATGACTACGCCGTTGAATCTGCCTAGTGTGACGAGCCACGGATACGAAAATCCCTCAATACACGGCCCTTGGGTCATTCTTCGTTTGTCGCACACTGCGTACCGTCGTGTGGGAGATTCAGTTTTCCCCTGCGATGCGATTCGCTGCTCATCGCATCGCTGGCTACGGCAGCGCTTGCAGCTATAGCGGCGCTTGCAGTTGCAGCGGTACTAGCAACTGCACCGCTGGCAGGACGATCGCCGCCGGGATGGGAATACATCGACTTGACTTCCGGGGGCAGATATTCGGGCTCACTTCTCACGCACCTGATTGCACCAGGCACTGACGACTCTTCATTAGCCGGAGCCAGAACACATCCCCGTACAAGACTGATTGGCCCAATGACATCGGGCTGCCATGGGTTCGCAACCGGGATCATCAAAACTACAAACGCCGTGATGGTAAAGGCATAGGCGAAGCGAAAACTCTGCCTGTCTTTCTCCGGAGATTGATCGCCCGTGAAGCACGAGATGAACCATGCCGAAAAAGCGAGTGAAAGCGCAACGAATACGACAAACGGCCAGATAGCGTACCCGCCGTCCCTCTCCCCATGGTCTTCTGAAATTACTGCGAGGTGGTACGCAGAAATCGAAGATATGACGATAAAAAGCACCAATGTGCAGAGCACAATTAAAGGTAGATTGTCTTCGCACGATCTTACGTACCTAATTATTCCGCCAGCATGTGCCGGCGGTGACGTTTGTTCATCATCCATCGCGATTCTCCGAGGGTTCAACTACCCTTCGCCGAAAATCCGTCTCTCAGAATTGTCACCATAGGTCATAAATCAGGCAGAACTGCCTCGGTTATCTACTTATCCCATAACGTCTCAGGTGTGTGCGCCACCGAACATACCGGCTCTTATCTCACACCTAGTGTCGTGTGCATTTCGGATGCTTTTCAACAGCGCTATGACAAGGCCTGCTGCATTTAAGCGACGAAATAAGAACTCGCTCGATCCCAAGACCGGATCGCACGCACGAGAGAGAGGGCCACCATGGCAAGCATCATTGATGTGTCGAGCACGTGCGGTAGCCGTGCTTCTGCGCTGGCTGCTGCCGGCGTAAAAACGGTTATCCGCTACTACTCGCGTGATACAGTCCGCCCCTCAAAGCGACCGACCCGCGCCGAGGCTAACCAATTTTGTGCGGCCGGATTACGGCTCGGAATTGTCCACGAAAGTCGGCAGGGAAACATCGCAACCAATTTCGATCGATCCTGCGGAGTGGCGGACGCCCAATATGCACGCCAGTACGGTGCCAACGAAATCGATCAGCCAGCCGGCACAGCAATCTACTTTGGTGTTGACTTCGATGCATCGTTAGATGAAATTCGGACCCGGATTATTCCATATTTTCAGGGCATCGCCGACGCCTTTGCAGCTCCTTCAAATCTGCCGCACTATCTCGTCGGCGTCTACGGGAGCGGGCGAACGTGTGATGCTATCCTCAACGCTGGGTTGGCCAGCTTCGCGTGGCTGGCGCAGTCTACCGGGTGGGCTGGACATCAGTCGTTTCTGGATTCTCGTCGCTGGGCGCTCAACCAAGGTATGCCTGTTCAGATCGGAGGCGTTGCATGCGACCCCAACACCGCCGCGAGCGACGGAGCCATCAGCGATTTTGTGCTCTCGCCGGCACAACAGGCGCCTAAGCCTCCTCTGGTTCCTGCGGCGCCAGCTACCGTCCCAATGCAGATGTTCGTAAACGCTCGTGGTGGACTGCATCTGCGAACGGGTCCCGGGGTTGAGTTTAACGTCTCTCGACTCCTGGCTTTCGGCTCGCTGGTTCATCCGTTGAAATCAGTCGGCTCCTGGATGTCTGTCGATTTGCAAGGTGATGGTGCCACAGACGGTTTTGTCAGCAGCGCGTATCTCACAGACAAAGCGCCCATCTCTGCAGCGGTCGACTCCGCGACGCCCTCAACGACTGCCCTCAAGGATCATCCTACGGCCGACGCAATACATATTCCAGAGCTCATACGACAAGGCAGCTCGGCCGACGGCCTCAAAGAGGCTCGCGAGACAGCAGCTGCGTCGCTTCCGGGGTACCCCACGAATGGGTGCGCGGCCCATCTCAGCGCGCTGCTGGAACAGGCGCGAATCGACGTCCCCATGACGTGGGGCGCCGGCAAGATTGCGCAGATACTGTTGGATCGAGGCTGGTCAAAGACTGCTGTCGGTGATCAGATCCCCGGTGATGTCGGTGTGTGTTTCGACAATACTTCTCCACCCGGGTCAGACCATGTCTATCTGGTGATTACGACCTCTGGCCCAGACAAGATGACGATTGCCGACAATCGACGCGATATCGACGCGCCTCACGAACGTTTCGCCAGTGGGCAAGGAAGAACGCCCATCGAATACTTTCTACGCGCTCGATAAAAACTTGCTCGGTTCCTTACAACCGGAAGGTACGTCGAAGGCTTTGTTCGGCTCCGTAGGCGCACGCCTGTACTCACTCGGGAACAGATGAGATGAACAAAGCATTGACTCGCAGCCTTGTGCTGGCCATTGTTGTACTTTGCGCGTGCAGTTCAGTACCACCAGCGGCTCCTATTGACGGAAGCAGTATTCACACGGTCAGGACTGCGCTTGATGCGCGAGCAAAAGAATACCAGGCCGGGAGTCAAACTTGGGGCAACAAGGAATTTTGGGGGAATAACGCGCCGCTCATTCTGCTTGGTACGGGTAGCGTAGCCGTCGCAAGCTTTGCCAGCGGTGCTGCCAAAGCCAATTGGATTATCGGTTTGGCGCTCGCAGCCGGTGTTTGGGCACTCACATATTCGACGCTCGCACCAGAAACCAAACAGGATGCTTATTCGGAAGCAGCAACGCAGCTCAGCTGCCTCTCGTTGTCGAGCGCGAAGGTCGACGAGGAGTTGAATCCTGGTCTCTCGAAACAGCGAAATCAGCTGGCAGCCGCAATTGACCTGCTGACTGATCGCTTAGCCGACGCGCAAGCAAAACGATCACAACTCCCGGCAGCTCTTTCAAGCGCTGATCAGCTCCAAGTGTTCAGGGCAGACGCATTGATAAGTCGGGCTGCGGAGACACTCGTCTCCGCAAACACAGAACTCTCATCTGCAGGAGCAATCTTGCCAACGTTGAAAGGCCTTTTTTATGCTATCGATCGCAAGGCGCAGCTTGCTGCGCGAGGAAAGGTTCTAACCAACGGCGATGTTCATAGCGCCCTCGCGGGAGCCGTGGGTTCAGCAACCGGATCGTCTGGCACAGAAAACACAAAGGGCGGCGGAGTCATTAATGCAACTCAGGGGGCCACCGGTACAAAGTCGGCTCCTCCGAAATCAGGACCCGTTGCCGAGTATCTCCAGTCTTCGGACGCGGCTACCAACCTGGCAACGGGATTGATGGAGAACTCCATAGTAAAACGCAAGACGTATTCGGAAGCCATGTCTGCAATCAAGAATGCCGCACAGAGTGACGGGCATATCTGCATTTACTGAGGAAATCATGCTGCCTCAAATACCGCAAATCGATCTGCCGTTTCAACCACCGTCCTCTCGTCCTTTCAGGAAACTGAAGATTTCAGTTGATCCGCAAATTCAATCCGAATGGTGCTGGGCAGCAGTTGCGGCCGCTATCAATACCTCCTTTGGCGGACCCGGCTCGCTCACCCAATGCGCTATCGCATCACAGGTCACGGGTGGCGAGTGCTGCGACAACGGCGATAGCAGCGTATGCAACCAACCTCAAGACTTGAAAGTCGTTCTGACTTTTCTCGGTTTCAATGTCGAATGCACCGGCGCTGTGTCTGTTGAAAAGCTTTCAGATCAGGTTGACAAGGAACGCGCTATCCCAGTCCGGGTAAGGTGGTCAGATGGCGGTGCTCATTTTCTGCTCGTCACCGGAGTCGAAGACGTACCAAACCCCTCTACGATCAAGGACATTCTGGTCTCTGATCCTATCTATGGCAGCGGTGTATGTGCCTTCGAGGATTTGCAGACAAATTTTCTGAAAAATGGCGGCGTATGGAGTAACACCTACTTGACCGGAAACTAGCCATGCAACTGACGTGTAAACCTTATCCGGGGAACCTGGATTCCGTGGGAACTCAGGTCGCTCGAGCGCTTACAGGCCTGGGAGAAGCCGACGATATCGCCGGCACCCTCACTATTCATGGCCCATTTCCATTATATATTGCAGATCCAAAGCAGTATGCACGTGGGGCGACTCGTCGCGCTACTACACAAACAGGCTGGCGTGCTTTGATAAGTTCGGGTGGTCGTGCACTGGCCAGTGTTAACCTTTCGCCCTTGAACAACGAAGAAACGAGCGTACACGTAAGGGGTAAGGAGTCGGCAGAAGCACTGCAGCGTGCGCTTGAGACAGGCCTCAAATGGCTGGAGGAAAATAACGTTTCGGCCGAGTTACGCTTCCTTACGTTTCCTTCGCTTTTCATCACTGTGGTGTGGCTTCATGGTCGTAGTCCCAGATTCATACCAACTCGCATTGCAACCAAGCGCCAGCTCAACCCGTCGGTGCTTACTCGCACCGAATTGATGCGGCGAGTTGCCCAGGTACGAAATGGTCCGGCGAAGGCGAGGTGAGGAGTTATTGTTGATCGAGTGACGACTTAGCATCGGGAACAGTGAATCGTCGTGCCCCCATAGCACAGCACCGGATCTGACTGCGCTTATCCAGGCGTTACACAGCTCGATAAAGAGCATTCGGTCAAGCAGACCTGCGTTGAAAGTCATCCCCCTGACGCCCCCAGGAAATGTTTTTCTGCTCGAATCAAAGAGCAAGACTGTGAATGCGCTACACATACGGAAAGCTGCATCGCACAACATCTGGTCAACGCTACCAACCTCAACCTAACGACTCCTGCTCAGCAGTGAACTTCAAATCGAGTATGGCTGCCGCAAGCTCATACCAACCAGCCTTTTTCGCGAAATCACCCATTCGTGCTGCCTTCCCATCGTCCGCCTTGACACGGGCGCCTTCCGGTACATCGTCCGGGCTCATCCGATACGGTGATAATGTGCGACCGGCATTCGCAGCAGTCGATGCAATGTACGCTGCAATCCGGAAACCGCCCTCATCTACGTCGCCCCAGTGCCGGATAGGCACGTCGGCTGATATCGATGACAATAATCGCTCGTACATCGCACACCAGGACGGTGAAGGCATACCTGCTGTATAGATCAGCAAAACATTCTCCATGCATCGTCGCTTCGCCTCAGTGTGAAACGTAGTCTGATTTTCGATCGTCAGAACGTAGTCGGGATGTCCCTCAACGCCGAGTACTGAGCTCGCAGGGAAGCCCGCATACGGCTCGTCAAGTATCGAGGTCAAGCGTGTGCGTCGTATAACTACCGCCCCAGCCATACGTACAGGCTGTTCCTCACGCCCGAGACCTATTTCGCGCCAGACATCGGAAGATTGACGGACCTCGCTCTCGATGCTGCCTGATAGTAAGACGTCAAGCTGCGCCGTGATGCGTTCAATACGCTTCGAATCCTTGAAAAGGCGCGCACTGACCTCTCGTATGGGGAGCTCATCGGCCTTCGCCTCCTGATTTCGCTGCATGTATTCAATGACTGCGACCGCGTCTATCCAGTCCTGAACGTGTTCTGGACCAGACCCACGAACCTTGCGTAGCGTGCTCCAACACGACAGTACTTCAACCAGCACAGGGAAGGCCGAAAGATGAAGAGATAAGGCAGTACCCGCTACAGCGATTTTGGATGTATTGGTCTCCAGTTGCAGAAAATCGGCGAGCCGACTCAGATCTGCGAGTTCTACGCGAACGCAGCGCATCTTCAATGTCGCGTGTAATTTCTCGTGCGGGGAAACCATCGATCGACGGCAAGGGCGCGTCCGGGCCAAAACGACGTCGATGCAGCAGACAAAGCAGCATCCAGTAAAAGTGTCGATTGGGCGATGCAAGAGGCGCGAATATCTTGTCCGGTATGCGAGCGAAAAGCATCGTCGCCGCTGCACCACCCAGAAGCTGGGCATTGCCAGCACCTAACGAAACAGCCATGGCTCGATCTCCCGTGGGTTGGCGACAGCAAGCTGGTAATCGGGCGCCTGTTGTGTCGCTGGTTCGATAGCGACCATCAGATCCTGCAGGAAATAGTGCAGCAATGAGCCACGACACTGTTCGACGCGTCGCTTTCCACTGTTGAAAAATTCTCGCTGGATCACCTGTGCCTGCGGTAAGGAGAGACCCGGGTGCGCAACGAGCTCCACCCTGACCCAGGTGTTCCACGCCGTATCCTCAGTTTCCAAATGGGCAGATTCGATTGCGAGTTGCTCCAGACCCGATATCCGTCCAATGGCGAAATCACGGAACCCCGCTGCGCGCTCACAATACGCGCGAACATGCCATCGCCGCCCGGCCTTGATCAGCCCATGCGGCGCGATTCGCCGCAGATGTGGTTCCGGATTGTTCATCGAGGCATACTCGATCGACACCATCTCACGGCGCAAAATCGCCTGCCTTAGCCTCGAGAAGATTGCCGGCGCTGGCGCTGACATGTCCGGATAGGATGCCCATTGAATACCATCTCCTCTCTGCCCCGGATCATCAAGCGGCAATCCCGTCAGCGCAAGATAGCGAGACAATGATGCGGCCCGAAGCCGTGCCGTACTGTACTCCTGCTCGAACCGCGCATAACCAGCGTCGATCGCTTTGAACGTGCGCGTTCTCGTATTCCAGAGCATCGTGTCCGGGTAAGCTTCCCGCAGTTCCTTGATCCATTGGCTCGCACGTGTTTCTCCGATGCCGAACAGCTTCATTACGCGCGACCGGCCGAGTTCGCCCTCCCAGATCAAAACTAGCCACATCGCGTCGAGGCGCGCCAAGGGGGAATCTGGAATCATGCGTACCATGCCAATATAGTGATCGTGCAATTAATTGCAGCATACAATTTATTGCACGATACATCAACAGCTATGATGCTCTTTAACAAGACGGCAAGGCGACTGTCGCATCGACGCGACGCAGATCGGTTATGCTGGTCTGGTGGACGATATACGCAGGGGCGGTTAGCTGCACGGTGTATCGGAATTGTGGCGCATTAACCTTCGCAAGCCGCCGGTAATCGCTTGCGGCGCTGCTGTGAACGACGCACGCAACGGCGACGCTTGCATCATCTTTCCGGCACATCTGCCAATGCTTTGCCCTCGACCTGCGTAGACAGGTTTTTGTGTCAGTCGCGCACTCGGGCCTTATCGAACCGTTCACATAGACCTCAATGCGTCAGTCGATCCGATGCCTCTTGACATCCTGTGTCCATGTTTCGCTTACAGTATGTATGGACACAATGTTGCTCAGCGGTACAAAGACATAGCCGTCACCCGCGTCTGGATGCATCAGGTAAAGCGTGACGCCAGACGCAGTCAAACTCTGCATGTCCCATTTGCTACTCTTCGATCGGTCGAAGATGCCTGCCGCTTCGAGCTGGACCAGGATAAGAGGTGTTTCACGCACCTCCACATAAAGCGTCTCGCCGTGCAGTCCGGCATCGAAGACCATCCCTTGACTTGCAAGGAATTCCTTGACCTTGTCGGAGGGAAAGATTGAAAGCGCGATGGTGCTACTCACGTCATAACACTCCTTTCAAGCCATCGCGCATATGCGCCCGTGAAGATACCTGCATTTTAAACAATCCAGAGTCTTCTCTGTCGAGAGAGCTCCGGTTTCCAATCTATCGTTTCTGATTGGTCCTTACACGTCTGGCCAGCACGACCAGTACCGGTAGTTGCCCAACTCTTCGCCAAGCAGCACGACTCGCTCGCGCGTGGTTCGCATCGGGCCTCTATTTTCATCTTTTCGTGGCTCTGCTGGATAAAAGACTTCGAGCTCCCCACCCTCGCCCACTTCGTGTACCCATGAACTTTCAGGGACGATGATTTCTTTCAACTCGGCGCCGTCAGTGCTATCTGCATGCTGAGGAAACAGAAGGACCACGGCGTCTGGATCCGCCTGCGCAAGATGTGCCATTAATTCACGAACTTTCACTCGAAAGTGCTCCGCCGGTGCTTGAATGACACATGCGACGCCTCGGTATTGCTCGACAGGATGAAACCTGTCTTCTGTTGATAGACCGCCTCTGCGATCGCCGCCTTCATCAATCGCCCCACTTCCCAGCTTGGGCTAATCAGCAGATCGACAACATGTCGCGGTGAACCATTGAGAAGATGTCGAGCCATCACAATAATGCAATCATCCACTCCGCTTACACCCGCAGATGTAGTCTGCTGGTCGCGTCCCGGTCTTTTCTGATTCAACCGATTCGGCTTCGACATCATTGCGCTTCCTTGCAAAGAACCAGATCAGGGCGGTGAAGTGGACCCAAAATACGTGCCGCAATCTCCCAAATACCATCGCCATTGACCAGGTACGTAGACTCAAGCTCGACGAACCCGGTGCCCTCTATCCAGATGTTTCCGTGCACGAGACGACCATCATTGACCATCTGAAGGCGCGCAATCACTGCAACCATCACACTTCGACCATCGGTATCTTCAACCACCTGCTCGACTGATACGGTCATAAACGGTGCCACAATTGCATCGCTGTCGATCGGAATACCGGCTCGTACAGTTTTCTTGAGCTCAACGCGAACAGCATCGATGATTACCCGTCGTATACATTTTTCGTTGCGGTCTTTCAGCAGAGGCGCAAACACACCCCGTAGTTCAGATATGTAGGGCACCTCATCTGAGTCGAGGAAGCGCCCCTGGTATGCCTTCGCGCACCACCTTACCTCCAAGGCGTTGCTCATGACTGGGTATCCTGTGCAGACTCACGTTGGACCTCGACGGTCGGCAAAAATCGAAGAACTGTCTGCCAGATGCCCTCACCATTTATGGTTTGGAGAGGCCCGAGATCGATACGTGGCCGCTCGTCGAGAAACATTCCCGCTCGTACACCGTCGACATCGACTGTAACGTCTAGCTTCGCGACTTTCTCCCCCACGTGAGCGCCCGGCTCAACGCTTTCAATAAAGACCATTGTGCGAGATGGCAGAGCAACGAAGGCCTGTCGGGTTGCCCTGGACATGACCCGCTCGCCGAGCAACACCCTAACGCAAGCAAGGAATTCAAGGGTGCTGTCGGGAGGATCAAGCGCGACGATCGCAACCCTGCCTTCATCAACAACTTCAGAACGCAATTGATTCGGTAATGATCTGTTGACGGGCTGCTCGGCTTCGTAAGCGATGGCTCGATAGCGGATTGTTGCAAGCCTAGATGCTGGTTCTGCGTCGAACTGCGTCTGCGCAGAGTCAGAGTCGGCGTTCAGCGACGAAACGTTCGCCATCTCCGTTGGAGCCTGCATGTCAGATCGCGGATTCGGATTCTTGAAATCGGGAACCAGGGTCGATGTGACGTCGATCCACGACGTGATCTTCCACATCCTGGCCGCATACTGCCAGACATGCTCTGCATCCTTGTCGTAGCCTGCTCGACCGCGAAGCTGATAGCAACTCCCGCTCGCCGTCGTTCCCGTTCGCGTCACGGGATCAAATGTCTGGATCGGCGTACTGACGCGGCCCTCGGCATCAACAACGTTCCAGCCAGTAAAATGCCGTTCCCCATGATTGGTTTCACGGATAGTCCAGCGTTCGAGAATCACGTCGCTCACGGCTCTTCGCGTAACAGTCATCGTTATGCCTTTCGGATGCTATAGATCAAGCGTCAGCACAGGATTGAACTGTGCGTTTTCATAGTGGATAGACGGATTCTTGCGATTCTTTCCCGGCCGACCTCGAGGATTAGCAATCACGCGACATTTCCCGAGGTAAAAATCGGCTGACGCATGAACATGGCCGTGTATCCAGACATCTGCCTGAGTAGCAAGAGATTCAACGCCAGCAGCGTAAGCCGGCGCGAGCCGATGCGCGCGCGCAGTTGAAGGAAGCGAGCGGATACTTGGCGCATGATGAGTGATAACTACAGTTTTTCCCGTGAACGGTGTCGCGAGTTCCCGAACTAACCATCGGACTGCTTCGTGGTGGTAGACAGATACGTCTTCTGGTTGGAGCGGCAGGCCGTTCTCGCTGCGTCGGATCGCTCGAAAGTCTGTGAGGGACGACCCTGCTTGCTCCATGGCGTCTTTCCGGCTGGATGCATTCAGGCTGTAATCGGTCCACATACAGGCTCCAAGCACACGAATATCGCCGAGCACACATCCTCTCTTCTCAAGAAATGTCACCGATGTGCCGCGTGCTCGCTTCTCCAGCGATTCGAGGATTTCTGGGTAATCGTGACCGTAGGCCTCGTGATTGCCATGTACATACAGAACGGGCACTGGATACTGACCATATATGTCGATGGCAGCCGTTCCGACGTGGATGTCTCCGGCGAGAACGAGCAACTCGGCGTCCGCTGCAAGCGGAAGCGGAACCAGAGTGTTTCCGCTCACGGCCACCTCATGATGCAAATCAGACGCAATCTGTGCGCGCATGCAAGTTTCTACTACCTCATAGCTTTCTCTGTGCGCAACGCGGTGATAAGCAGCGCGCATGACGCACGTCCATTAGCCACACCCTTGAGTTGCCCGACAGGTGAATGCCCTATCGGTGCAATTCGCTCGGGCGGCTCGTCTCCCCCTATTGACCGACTCGCCATCTAAGTCGTTCGATCTCGCTTTGTTGGCCGCCATATGCGGGCGATTCACAGGCACAGCCCGGCAGCATGTGCACTTCCTGCGACTCCGATTGCGATGTCCACACTCCCTTCAGCGACCGCGTCAATCGAAGCGCGGTTTACAACGACGCCAGCAGCAACGCTTGTTATCAATTGCCTCATCGGAGAGGCGCAACGCCGTCGGCACAGTGCTGCCTAGCAGCCGCGAGACGACAGCCCATCCACGCCGTGCACGCAATCCACCTGGCTTTCACGGGCGAACGGCAACCATTCAGACGCCAGAATCTATCGTCGCAACCGAGAGTATATACTCTTTTGAGACTTTTTTGGCGTGGACTAATTTAGCGTGGCCTCGAATGCTATCTAGCAAATTAGGCGCATGTCGGCGACGCTTGCGCCAACATGTCCAACAAAAACAAACTAATCCCAGGGCTCCTGGGCCAATTCGTGCGCGCGCGTCGCTCAGCCTTAGGGCTCTCCCAGGATTCCCTGTCCCGGATCTCGGGTGTATCTCGTCGGGTAATAACCCGGCTTGAGCGCGAAACGGACGATCCGTCACTGATCGCAGACCCCCGGTTGCCGACGCTCGACCAACTGGCTAGAGCCCTTCTACTGGATGTGCCGCAACTGGTCTCTGGCAATGTCGCCTCGAATATCGCGTATTGCGGCCAAGAATCACAGATACGAGTGGCGGGGAACTTTGCGCGCCTTAGAAAGGAATTCGGTTTCAGCCAAGAACGATTATCGGAAGCCTCTGGCCGCTTCCGAACGTATGTACATCGCATCGAAGTTCTGGCGTTTACCCCGTGCCTATCTGACGTTGAAAGTATCGCGAATCAGATGAAGAGCACGGCTGTCGATGTTTTAGCCCCTATTTCTGACAGAGAATACCGGCTTCGGCTAGCACGGCGAGATCGCGCTGCTGCGCCAGGCAACCTACATTTCACCAGCTCAGGCAGCTTTGTGTCTTGGCCTCCCGAGCAGCTAGACATGGCTTCCTCGGCCGATCAAAGGCCAAATGCACTTGATGAGTAGCAGTGACCTTCAGCGCCGATACAGTTCAAGAAGGCGGGCAAAGCGATGAAGCGATGTGAAAGGCACCAATTTTTGCGGAGTATCTGGAGTTAGTGCCCCGATCGTTTACTCGTAACTGCATTCCGGCAATTCTGCGTTTTTGCGGCCGCGCACAGCTATCCGGCTACGCCGCTTAGATAGTGTCAGCAGCATGGCCGGTGTCCTGTATCAACAAACTCGCGCTCTCGATCCGTTCTCGCGGTACATGACATCATGGCGACATCGACAGTGTTCAGAGCGCAACGGCATTCGCAATGCTTATAACCAATCCAACAATGGGAGGCTTCGTCGAACGAGCAATGGCTCGGCCGCCGAAAAAGAGACGCCGCAAGCCTTATCGAAGTCGACATAAGGTCGGCCGCCGTCGCAATCAGCTGAACCAACAAGTCGGAATTTTAATTGAAAAAATGACCGCCAAGTGAGACAGCGGCTACATGTCTATGTTTTTGCCAATCGGCGAAGTACGCCCCGATAGCTGTGTATAAAGTAATCGACTGGGCGCTCGCTCGCATAGAACATCCGCGAGTCGATTCCATTTTCTTCTGTTAGTTGGCAAGCTTCACGAATATCTTTTAACAGCTGTCGCGCGACGACCGCTCCGTCACGTGGCCATCCGATCCGGATGACTCGCCGCTTGGATTCTTTGATGGTCTTGAAGAACCAGAAGCCATCCGTAACTTGTTCGACGGCAATAACGTCGATCTTGTTTCCATCCAGATTTTCGAGCAAGAATCCATATCGTTGAAGAATCGTACGCAACTCGCGAAAAGTCAGCAGTCGTTCATTCCGCTCCACTCTACGGACGCGCTTGCGCAGCCACGTAGAAATCTTCTCAATCTCTTCGTCAGACTTGTCCTTGACTCCGCCACGATCGGTTGCGAATCGATGCGCAGCGATATCTCTCATTAGATTGTAAAGATCGTCTTGCGTGACTTTTGTATCGAATGTGCGATCGTTCTTGTCCAGATGGCACAACATCGAAACCAAAGCCGTGCGCTTATTGCCATTGTGAAAGGGGTGATTGCAACAAATTCCATAAGCCAAGGTAGCGGCGTTCGATTCAATGCTACTGTACTTTAAAGACCCCGAAAATCCGGCGTGTTGGCGTCCGACAGCCGAATGCAAAAGACCATCGCTCTTAACACCCACGGGACTTATCGCATCTTCCGTATTTGCCATATCCGCCGCTAGCTGCTCGTGAATCGAGATAACATCACTGTAGTCAATAAAGCGAATAGTGTCAGAAACCCTGGTGTTCGAGCGGCGCATTTTTTTATAGAAGGGCCTGTGAGCTGAACCTCAATATAGTATAGAAATACTCGACCATACTTGCAACAGATATGTTCTACCTATTCTGTTTCATAACTATGTTGATCCGTATTGTCGCAGCCGGCAATTCTTTGGTCCACTAGTCTCGTCGTCAACCTCGTTCTCCTGGATGACATATCTTTGGTCTACGCGACAGGACTGCCTCGACGGACACGCTCCTTGACGCTTCAGCGTCGAAATTGGGCGCTAAAATTCCGAGCCCGAACACCCCCTTCAGTTCTGTGTTTGACCTGGGCTGTCAGGCGGGAGGGAGCTCGCCTATGGCCTTGCGCGCTCAAGTACGGATTCGTCAACTTCCGGCTGTGGAAGCTCTCCTCGCTATGGCACGGACGTCTCCAGAAGATGGTAGCGGTTGATAGCGCTGGTAACGACAATTCGCTGATCAAGCTTGAGCTTGAGCTTGGGCCTCGAGAATGACCGCCTGAACGCCGGTTTCGACAAAGTATGTGACCGCCGCCGCGTTCGACGAACGCGTTAAAGTTTTTCTAAACCCGGTCGATATCTGGAAGATAGGCGTAATACACATGTTTGCAGATCAGGCGACAGGCGTTATCGACAAGTTGCGAGATGAAAATCGGCACCAAGACTCAAGGCGCGATGCGCGCCTTTCGGCAAATTTTTTTTTGCCAAAACCTTAGCGCAGGCTGTTCTCGCAATCGGCATGGGCGTCGCTGCTACGCTGCTGCTTCCTCATCTCTTGGGCGAAGATTTTGCCACACGCAAGGCCGCACGGCTTTACGCTCCCGCCGCCGGTGAAGCATATGGCTCAGGCAATCGCGACGCTATCACGGTTGCATTGATTGATGATGCAACTCTCGAAGACGCACACGAAAACTGGCCACCTAACTATGGCTACTACGCCCGAGTGCTTCGTGGTCTCGCAGTGTACAAGCCAAAAGCAATCTTTTTCGATATCGCGTTTCGAGACCTTCGCGAAAATGACAGGAGCATATTCGCTCTTCTCAACGAAATTTGTGCACTGAAGCGTGCCGGCATTCCTGTCTACCTTGCCAGCCAGCCAACGGCCGACGGCGCGCTGACGACCATCGCGCCAGTGCAAGCCCTGGAGGGCCGATGCCTCACGCAGGTTGGTGTCACCTACACCGCCGATGAAATAGATCACATCGTATGGGAATACCCGCTTGCATCATACGTCGGCAAGAAGGAAATACGCAGCGCTGCAATGACTCTGTATGAAGACGTGACCGGCGAGCGTCTGCCAGATCCCGCCGCCCGGATGGCCCTGACCTGGGGGTTACATCCCGCACAGGATGCTTTGACGTGGATCGCCGCGAGTGAGCCCACGCGCCCGGACGGCGCGTCCGACGCCGACCAAGAAGCCGGGTCCGACCAGTACTGTCGGAAAGATCACGGATGGATGGAGCTTGCTCCTCCCGGTATTCATCGTGCGAAGTTTGCAGACGCCGAGAAGCCGGTTTGCGTCTTCCATCACACGGTATATGTATATGAGTTGAAAACTGACCCGACAATCGGGTCAAAAATCAACCACAAAATTGTCCTGTTGGGCACTGCTCGACGCTTTGGCGGCGATTACATCAATTCGCCGATCAGTGGGCGTATTCCGGGTGTGTATCTCCACGCCATGGCGCTCGACAACCTCCTGACTTACGGGGCTAACTACAAGCGAGTGACCTCTCTCTCGCTGACCTCTGACACAGACAACCTGAAGTTGCTGCTGCTCACCGTTTCGAGTCTGGTTGCAGTCTCACTGATCCGGGTCGTGAAGAACCGGGTACGACGCCGGAGAGCCCGGCACAAAGAGATTCCGCGTAGGTATCGTTCTTACCCCTCCCAGGTTCATCTGCTCGCCACTGCGCCGACGAGGGAGACCGAAATACAGCCAGTGTTGATGGTGTGGCCTCAAGCCGTTGACGAAGACGACGTCTCCTGGCGGCACGTGCTCGGGTGGTTGGCGCACAGGGCTATCGATGCAGTCCGCTGGTGCGCAAAATCAACGCTCAATCTCCTGCTGTCCGTCGTGCTTGTACTGGGCGTGCTGATCGTTGGGCAGCATTTTCTCAACGTTGGCTTTCTGACGGTCGTCGACGTCGCTGCTTTCGCCTTGGCCGCTGAGTGGCTCGAATGGAACGAACAGCTTCTCGAATGGCTTACCCACTCCGAAACCGAAAGGAATGAAGAATGAGTCCTCTAGCAAAAACGGCAAAATCCGTAACCGCTCTCCTTCTCTCGTGCGCGGCAGTTGCCATGCCAGCCTTCGCTGCATCAACGGCTCTGGACACTATATCTGTCGTCAGCGTCAAACAGGATCCTCTGCTGGTGTATTCCAGCCCGAGCGATGATGCATCCACGAAGTCTGTGCCGGTCAGTGGGTTGCCCTGGAAAATCAAGGAGTCGAAGAATGACTTCTACCTTGTGAACATTGCAGGGAAAGACTACTGGGTTGACTCCATGATGGTGCATGCCAATCGAACCGTTTCTGCATCGTGTTTGCGCCAGCCGGCAGGTACGTCCATCGCGGCCGACCTGGGTGCGTCAACGGACCGTTGCAAATGATCCGATCAGAGTACAAGGCGCTCGGCGCCACACTTCTGGCTGTGGTGCTGACGTCCTGTGCAGGTTTGCCCGCGCCCGAGACCCTTTCTTCCGCGATGGGTGGGCCACAGAAAGCAGTGATGAAAGCGGCCGGCGATATTCCGCCGGCACCAGAGCATACGTGGCCGGATATCAATCAAGACCTGAATGACCGTCGTGCTGACGGGTTCGGGCTTGTTCCAATGCCAGACATGGAGAGATATCTCAACGGGCTGCTTCAGAAAATCAAGACGGTCACGGGCACGACAGATTGGCCCGGGTCCGTGCACATTACCGCCGAAACGTCTCTCAAGGCCAGTTCCAGTCCAGCTGGCAACATCTACCTGTCCATTGGATGGCTGCAATCAGCAGAATCCGAAGATGAAATCTTTGGCCTGTTGGCTCACGAATATGGCCACATTTATTTGAACCACTACGCTGTCTACGACGTTAAGAATGCAGGCGACTCAAGCGCACTCCTTGCTGGTGTCACGTGGTCGATTGTTAACCGCAACATCACCGACCACGGATGGAATGGTCTCGACAAGATAGCGGTCGTTCAGACCATCGGTTCAACGGTTTTCATCCCTGCGTGGCAACGTCACATTGAAGAACAGGCCGATCTCTTCGGAGCGACCGTCAGTCTGCGCTGCAACTACTCGTACATTCACGGGTTTAAGGCTTTTCTCGAGCGCATCGATACTTACGATCGACAGGCGAAGGATCGCGATAAAAAGCTTCTTGAAGCGCAGAATGAGGCAATCCACGTTCAGATAAGAAAGCAGACGCTCGCATCTGTCGCAAAATCACCACCACCGCCTGTCGTCGCGTCAGACGCGGCCGCCCCCCTTCAGGCACTTGCAGGCATCAACGACGCACTCCGTCAGCTCAACGACGCGCTGATCGAAGGCCAGATCAGCTTGAAGGAGAAATCCTTCGACGCCACGCAAGCCATCGACGGCGCCCTCGTGGCTGGTAGTGCCGCAATCCGGGACACGCACCCAGAGGGCGCTGCCCGCGAAGATGATCTCAGCAAAGAGGTTGCTTCGCTTCTGCCGGCCAAACGGCCTGCGCCACGCATCAAACCTTGGGAAGCTGCCAGAAACCAGCCCCAGACTAAATTGATTCTCGCTCATTACGCACTTATTCCGCAGATCGAGATGTTACAGGCGCAGCGCCGGTATCCGGAGGCACTAAAGCTCGCACAACAGGCCGCATCTGGGCCGACACTTAATGATGGCATGCCAGATTTCTATCTGGGCAACCTTCTAGTGCTCGCCCGCGCCTCCGGCAAACCGACGACGACTCAGATTTTTATGCGCAATCTCAGTTCTCGGGAGCGCTCCTGGAAACTTCAACTGGCACTCGCACACCTCATGCTCGGGGAGAACCGCGATCAGGCTCAAAACTATCTGCAGCAACAGTTCGCCTACTTCGGCGAGGCGCCGGCAACCTGGCCTGACGTAATTGCCTTCTATCGGGACAGCGGCGACATCAAGCGAAGCAAAGACATGGCTAACATTTGCGCGATCAAAATGCCAAGCTATCGCCCGTCCTGTCTGGCCATGAGCCAGACGCCTGCAGAACTCGCCGAGCAGAAAGCGAAAATCGACGCGCACACGAAGATGGTTGTAGACAACGCCTCAAAACGCTGGTTCAAGCAATAGTGCCCAGCCGTTGTTGCTTTTCAGGTGTGGCTCGCTCGCCTGTAAGCTATCATTGTTGGTCCCTTTCCCGGACGCCCTCGCGAACGCGGAATTGTATACGTGATTCGAATGCCGGCTGGTCGAAATAGAGCACTTGCGTGGGGGGAAGCTGTGATATGTGCCCGATTGGCAACGTTTCGTAAAATCTCTGCACAACACGCATTGAGCGGGACGACGTCGATCCGTCCAGAGGGTCGATGTATTTTACCCTCAGCTCTCCGGAGCCTGCTTCACGGCTCATCCCGATCAACACTCGTGCGTGCGGGCCTGGAGAGATGTCCGTCATGCCAATCAGAATCATGGGTCCGCAAACGATCTTCTCTTCCCACCACTCCAGACTGAGAGATGCGAGCGGCGCCGTCGCCATGGCGAGTCTGGCTGCCATTTCCGGAATCATGTCGACTGGTAGACCAACGCCATCGTGGTAGAGCCTACGGTATTCGCCACCCAGCCAGTTTGCAGTAGATTCCAACGTAGTGGGACGCACGCCGAGCCACGACAGAACCATAGTAGCCGCAGCGAGCCAGCAAAAATCCGCGTCAGGTGGCTGCCTGGCAGAGACGATTTCGAGACCCCAGTCTGCCGGTAAATCACCGGCATCGTCGAAAAATGACTTCGCCATTACCGGCACCGGCGCGAACGCAGATATCGACGTCAGTATCGTGCCTAGTCCGAGAAAACGACGACGTTTATGCATAACTCCAAGCCCCGACTTCACGTGATTTCTCCAAGCGTCCGCCAACTATCGCCTGGGCGCACGCAGCTTGTGCAACATGGGTAGTGAAACTTTTCACTCCTCCTTGCGCTAGTTGCGAGCCTATGACAACGCTGAGAAGTCTCTGCATATTCACGCGCGCACCTGGCTGCAACCGCAGCTTTCATTGTAACTATGGGCTTCTTACCCTATACGGGCGCTTACATGCTGTATCGCGGGAAAACGGTACATAGCGGCGTATGATGCGGACGCCACGCTCAGCGATGTACCGGCCTACTCTGCCGTTGGCTCGCTGGCGTTTTCCGGGTATATGCCGATCATGCGAAGCATATCACTGACGAGTTCAACCTTGGCCAGCATGCGCGTGACCGGTCCAAGCGGAAGGACGTCAGGTTTTCGTCTCCCCGTGGCTTTGCGGATAGCGTCCCCCGCCGCGCAGAATGCCATTGCCTCGAGATGACGAAGATCATTAACTAGTTTTCGATTTCGTTACGACATCCCACGATATAGATAACGGTCGCTTCATGAAATTCTTGACCTCAAACCCGTCTCCCAGATGCAGATTCGGGACTAAGCGCTACGCGAACGGTTTATTGATCATCGAAATTGCCTCAAGCGACTGCGCACGCCCCTCGAACATCTGTTGTAGCGACTGAAGTGACCTAGCAACCCCCACAAGACTGGCCCCATCCCAAATGCCGATGGAAATTACAACGACTACGATGATCAGGATTAGGAGGCGAGTTCTGGTGCTTACTTCCTGCATGAGAAACCTACAAGCGCGCTACGCTGCAAATCCGCGCTACATACTCGGCACGCCGCCGACCATGCAATTAATCTCATCGACGGACTCACTTCATAGGTCGGTGTCGCTCAACTCATTAACGCAGCTCGGTGAGCCTTTTCGGGAGCACTCTGGCGAAGCGGTCCATCCTGGCGTGCTCAAAGACATCGATGCATCCCTTACTCGCTTGCATTGCTCTTCACACCAGCATTGCAAGTGGCCACGGATTTGCGGATACCTACCTTCCCAGACAGTCGGCGTGTTGGCGTTGCGACCAGCGATTCTGACTGTGGTTTGGTGCGCCATTTTTCTTCTTCGCGATACTGGAGCGACCGCGACGTCGGAGCCCAAAGCAAACACAATGTCGAGGCGGACGCATGGTCTACGTTGAACATAGCCCTCAACGCTTCGAGTTGCCACCGTTTACGATTCCTAGATGCAGATCGATCTAGTTCTTCGTCGAATCGACTTCGGTTCGCACGTATAAAATTCGCTCGAAATCTGCCCAGTCGTACCGAAGATCTGCGCAGTCAGGTATTAAGCAACTGCCGGTGAAATTGAATCGACGATGCGTGCCAGCGCTAGCGCCTTCTCAGATGGGAAATCAATCGACGGAGGCATGAATCGCTCACAGCTAGGCAGCAGTTTGATACTGGCCACCCTAGCGACGTCGACATCCCTCAACCGAGGCGCCGCAACACTCGCAGTCACGCCGACATCCGTCATCGAGAATGTTCGCATGCTTACTACCAATGCTGATGCGTCAATATCGATCGGACTTGTAGTCGCCTCAGTGTCGCTCCGGGTCCGCCACACAACTAGACGCGATTGATCAGCAAATCTCTGGATCTCTTCGAGAGGCTTATGTGGTGAAAGCGCGGAAAGGACCTTAGACAGCGTCAAGCAGCACGGCCGGCGCATTGACTCAGGTTTTTTGCTACCAGGCGGCGGCTGTTGCCTCATGTAATTTGCTACCCGTCAGAATGCTGGCGGGAGCGACTTATGACGAGGCGGCTCAGCATGACAACACGACGGGAATTGACTGAGGCAGTTGGTGAGCGGTACCGCCGTTCTGACCGGGACGAGAAACGCCAGATTCTGGACGAATTCATTGAATTGACGGGTTATCACCGCAAGCACGCGATCCGCGTGCTGTGCCGGGAGCCCCAGCCATCAGGTAAGAAGCCCGGACCTCAGCGACGCTATGACGACGAGGTGCGTGCCGCGCTGATCACGCTGTGGGAGACTGCCGACCGGATCTGCGGCAAGCGGCGGAAAGCGCTCATCCCGACGCTGCTCGATTCGATGACACGGTATGGTCACCTGACGCTATCAAAGGACGTGCGCCAGCGGCTCAAGCAGATCAGCGCTGCCACCATTGACCGGCTGCTGCGTGACATACGCGAGCAGGCATTCAGCGGCCAACGACGGCGCGCTGGGGGAATCGGCAATGCGATTCGCCGTGCGGTCCCGATCCGCACCTTCACTGACTGGAATGATCCTCTGCCCGGTTATCTCGAGATCGATTTCGTTGAGCACTGCGGGGGCACCAAGATTGACGGCGACTTCGTACACAGCTTGGTCATGACGGATATCGCGACAGGCTGGACCGAATGTCTGACCATGCCATTTCGAAGCGGTGCGTTTGTCGTCGAGCACATCAAGCGGGTCAGTCATGCATTACCGTTTCCACTGCGCGGTCTCGACTGCGACAACGATTCCGCTTTCATGAACGAAACCGTATTTGACTTCTGCAGGGCAACGGGTATCGAGCTGACGCGATCTCGTGCTTACAAGAAAAACGATCAGGCGTGGGTCGAGCAGAAGAATGGCGCCATCGTGCGCCGCCTCGTTGGCTATGGCAGGTTGCAAGGCCTCGAAGACACGGAAACACTTGCCTCGCTTTACCAGGTGTCGCGGCTCTATATCAACTTCTTCCAGCCATCATTCAAGCTGAAATCGAAGACACGTCACGGCGCGAAGGTGACGAAGCGCTATGAAGCACCCCTGACGCCCTTGGAGCGCGTCCTGCGCGCTGCCTCGATACCAGAGGCAACGAAACGCAGTCTGCGTGCGCGGTTTCGTGCGCTCGATCCTGTGGACTTGCTGCGTCAAATGCGCGAAGCGCAGCAGCGCGTTGCCCAATGCAGCGCTACCGGCGGTGTACCGACGGAGACCAGGACAGGGATCGACGTTCCAATCGCGGACTTCCTGGCGAGCCTCGGGACAGCGTGGCAGGCCGGTGAAGTCCGGCCGACGCATCACCGAAGAGCGCGAATCCCGCATGACTGGCGCACTCGCGAAGATCCGTTCGAACATACGTGGCCGAAAATACAGCAATGGCTCGAAACCGAGCCTGGCATCACGGCGAAGAAGCTACACGAGCGTCTCACCGCGATGGCTCCCGCCATGTATTCCACCGCCCAGTTGCGCACCCTCCAGCGGCGCGTGAAGGCATGGCGATCGAACCGCGCCAGAGAACTGGTGACCCGGATACTCGGTGACTCCGACGCGATGAAGGCTGGCGCCGCTACGCAGCGCCAGCCTTCATCGCAAAACAATCGGACAGTGACAATTCCCCGGGGGTAACATCATCCCGTGAGGCAACACGCCGGTCAAGTTAATTGTCGCCGCCCAGGACCTCTATCTCACGCTGGTATTAATATCTCTGACGTTCATCGGGCGGCAGTTCGCACGGAAACACAGGAAATGCTGACTGCCGGCCAGAAAATACGTCTGTCTAGCTACGTCTGATACAATCTCCGTCGTTGCATATACTTTATAAAGCTTAACGGATAGTTGCTTAGGTATCAGTCTGCCATGTCTTTTCGTAAGAGCAATGCTGCAAACAGCCGTTGTATCGTCAGTTGCCGATACTTCCTGTGAAAGTTGCTTTGCAATCGCTTTGTCTTCTGTCATTAATGAAATCTCCCGGAAATCATGAAATCCGCGTTGTCGGGCGCGCGGCTTATCCATTGACGGAAGGCTCCATCTGAGCCCGAACATCTTTCGCGCGTATCCTCACATCCCCCTTATTCGGCACTCGTTCCGCAGTATGGCGTGCATTGCGTCGCCTCGTTTGAGTTACCAAAGGTCTGCCGGCCATATAGAGTGCAAATCCAATCCTGGAATAGTTGGAAATAGGACAAAACCTTCACATATCTCACTCGAAGCGACGCGTAACGAGTCGCTCGGCAAATGCACAAGCGGCACGCCGATCTGCACACCAGTACCATGCCCAAGCAGCGACACGCGATCGTGTTGTTGCATCTGGCGCAAAACGCTGTGAAACAAGATAGCGAACGAACCAAGGAGAAGCGCACGAAGGGGTAACCGCTGTAGCCATTGGTCTTGTGAGCGCACAAGAAAACTCGATTTCACCCTTGCTTCTGCTGGATTGGTCCACCCAAACACAGTAGACGGGCAAAGTTCGAAACAGGCCCGAAAGAGCGCAAGGGCGATTTGGCGCGCTGTTCTCCCCTCGACTGATAGGTATCCAGTCTCCATGATCGATCGCATATCACGAGCTGCCTGTGCGCCATTCATACCATCAAATACCCAACTGTGCAATTTCCTTAGCGTTGCAACGTAGACCGCAGGAAAATGATGCTGTAGATTCGAGTTTCGCCCCCTCGGCGCGTCCACAGGGTATTGACTCGAGGTCATCTGTATCTTCCAATGCAATGCAGTAACCTGTGTGCCAGGCATACGTGGTCGAAGCGCGATTGGGCCTGGGGCAATCTTCTGTGCTGCGCAGCAGAGGAATGTACCCGGCTCGCACCACGACCATGCGCGGAGATCGTTCTGAATGACGATCTGCTCAATCAGCTTCAGGCTCAGGTTGTCTTGCGAAAACCATCTCTGCAGTGGCCTGAACACGTTCAGCCAACACTGGTTCGCACGAAGGACCTCGTGCTGTGCTAGAGAAAATGCCTCACCGACCAATGACGATCCGCAACGCGTGCAGAAAAATGCACCTGCAACACCATTTACAGCATCTCCGTATCTACCCACTGTATCTCTACACGTCGGGCAGGTCGTCATCAAGGCGCTGTGGTGTATCGGACAAGTACCGATCCCGAGGAACTGATGCCAGAAACTGTGATATCCCATGCGCGCGCACACGGGACAATACCGAAAACGTTCACAGAACATCCACTTCAGAAGTGCGGGAGACACTCCCAACGCCTGCTGCTCCTCCCTTGGAAGATCCCAGTTCAAGAGTTTCTTCAGCTTGGCCGCATCGAGTTTGACCCCATTTGGGAATCGGCTTGTCGAGGCGCCCCAGTAGTAGCCGATGGTCTTCTTCAGGGCACTTCGGCCACTGACTGCGTTGCAATACGCAAACCGACCCGCCACCGACGCAGTAGACTCATAGGGCAAGGGTCGATATTCACGACCTGCCCACAATTCGCCTGCTTGCCCGCTTTCCCACGGCTGTTCGGTTTCGCATTCAATGGTGTCTGGATTATCCATTCCTACGCCTCGGGTCCGGTATAGCCGTTGTGAACACCATCGCTCATTTTTTCATCCATGCGATCGACAAAACAGCTGGCTTCCAGAGCCTCGACCCACAATTTTTCGTCCAGACCTGCAGGTGCTGACCTGCTATCATCGAAAGCCTTCGCCTTTGTGAGGAACCTACGGATGCAGGCGAAAAGCGCTTTCGCAGAAAACCCCGCTTTCGCCCATCCATCATATTTGTCCAGCATCCTGAACAGGGTTTCGGCCTCGTTCTCAAAGAGATAGCCCTTCTTGACCGCTTGAGGAAGGAAATGAGCTGTCCATGATTTTTGGGATCGATCACGCAATGTATCGATCGCTTTGAACAGCGTTCCCAGTTCGTCACGCGTACCGATGCTCGTGAAACCCAGATCGCGTTCGATAATTGAACTTTCAAGGCTGGGATGTTGTGCGACTGCCGACCTCCGGCTGCGAGAGGCGGCCTCCCGCTTTAGCCGCTCATCAAGAGCGGGGAGGTCCGAGTAGAAGGTGCCAGCGACGAAGTTGACCGAAAGATGATTCGCAACCAGTTCGTGCCGAATATCGTAGAGAACAGCGATATCCCAGTCGTGCATATAATGTACGTTGTCGAGAAAAAATATCGCTGTACGTAGCTCGGAAGTACGCGTACGAACAACGATATGACGCAGTAAGCGTGTTCGTATATCAGCTGTACGCCCATGTACAACCCCGACACCGCAGGAATTCGCGAACGCGGATATGCTATCTCGGTCTCCGCTGTCAGTAGAGGCACCAAAGTTGTGACGAAACGTGACGATACCCGGAATCCTGGTCGGCAATGTCCGTTCACAATAATTGATAGCCATACTGACACCGTCGTTATGGTTGCCGCATATGTAGCTACCCGACAGGCCACTCAGTGCTGATTGCTCGACTGCACTGAAAATGCGTGAAACAGGTGGAGTGAGGATCGGCTCTGTCTGCGCAATCAACGGATGTAGCAACTGATTGCGACGGGCCACGACAGCCGGATGCAGCCGCTGGGGCGTCGCACTAATCCGATGGATAACGGCGCTGAAGGGCGACTGTACAGCAGCACCCGGGCGCTCCGCCTTGTTCGCGCTGCCCGAAATGTCGGACACTGGATTCGGCTCGGCGCTCGGAGCTTGCTGGTTTAAGGCATGATTTGCTGACATTTCACATTTCTCCTGTTCAGAAGTGTGTGGACTGCCTGTTAGCTCAAGTCCAGGCAACCTGGACTTGACCTGTTATTGCCGGTTCAATACCTCGTGCGGGCCCGTAATCAGCGATACAGACAAGCATTTTTCGGCAAGATCGTGACGGATTCGCTGCAGAAACAAACACTCAAATTCGGTCATGTGTCTCGTGTTCTGAAGCACGAACACTGCCGCCTTCAGTGAGGAGCAACCTGCCCGGTCCACGATGTGAGATACGAGCCGGTCCTTCATCGCGTTGATCGACTCCCTACAGAGCTCGATTTCGCACGAGCTTGCAAAATCAAGTATTCGATCGTCTGCAGCGATCGGGCTGGTCTCATATGTGTGGTAAAAAATCGCAGCTGTGCCTCGCCTTCTGGACATCGACTTGACCGTGCTTCGAGGGACGGCTTGCTGCCCGCATCTTCCGCTGTGCTCGCCATTTGACTTGATGTTTCCCAGAACCGCGAGATATTCCTCCACGGACCATACCGCCGATATATCCGGCCACAAAGCGCGAGAAGTTTGATAGATCGACCCGACCGCATCAGCCTCATGGCGACGCCTTTCGTGCAAAAAGCGCTCACCAGTCCGGTCCTTCGCGGCCACTACCCCATCCCGACTAATCAGGGATTCGCTGTCCGGCAGTGGGAGAAGACGCGAGCTGGTTCGATTTCGTCTAAACAATTGCGCAGACACAACGCTTGTTTTTCGCATATTTCTCTCAAAACGCTTCATTTCGAACTCCTAATTGAATTGCCAAAAGAATGACGACAAACATCTGACCTACGTCTTTCCATCTGACGACGTCGTGATCCATGACCGACGTCGATGATCCCGCTCAGTCATTACCAGTAACTCTGTCCTTTGTCGCGCTCTTGCGTCGGTGCGAGGGGCAAATCCGATACATCATCGGAAAGGAGCACCGTTTTACGGACTGGAACGCTCTTCGAGTCCTGTATTTTGACAGGCTCCGGATCCCCTCCGGCCGGATACAGCTCTTTGATTCGTCCAGCCTGTTCCTGCTGCTGCTTCAACGCCACGATATCCAGGGCCGTCCTTGAAGTCGCCTCTCCGGATGCGACGGTATGCCCCAGATCTTCCAGATACTTGTCCATCGCGCCGTCCGCCCGCTCGTCCTCCCGGCGCTCTTTCACATACCTGCCCAGCCGGGATCGCATGCGGAATGGGACGGGAGAGCGTCGCCAGAATGCCTCCGGTTTGAGATAGCCAAGGAATTCATTCGTCTCCTTGACGATCCCAAGGGCAATGTTTGCATTCGGTCTGTACATTGCAACGAATACCTTCTTCTTGTTAAGATCGAAACGATTCTCGTGGCCAACAAGGGTGTAACGACAATAGGCGAGATTGAGGAAGGGCGCCGTTCCAGTCTTGGGTGAACAGTAGATAGTTGCGATCTCAACGTGCGCCAATACCGTCCAGTCATCGTGATGTGTTCGAGGCAAGGGACGCGCGAATACCCCCGATCCACGGTCATCAAGCTGGGTCCTGATGATGTGCTCAAGTGTCTGTCCATGTGTTGGTTTTCCCGTGTAGCCACTGTTGTGCTCCCTGATGAAGGCACCTAGCGCCTGAACCATGTCTTCCACGCGAATATCGAACCCGAGCGCGTGTTTGACTGGCTTATCCCGTAGCGGATCCCCAGGCCCTCTTCCCATACTTGACGGAAGGCGATGCCCTGTACGAGCTTCAAAATGCCTGTTGAAACGCTCGATCTTGGACCGGATCCACCACGCATAGACAGGACCAAGCTGGAACATACAACCAGTCACATCCATCGTGTTCGAAATCGAGTCCTTGCACATCATCGCGAAAGCGTTGTCCGTCTTCAGAACTGCAAAGGCGTTGTTCCGCAGGTCCTTCCACTTCTCCGGCCCCGTGATTAGTCCACTTATCACACATGGCTCGTTCGGGGACAGCGACATCTTTACATCTACCTCGAGCTCCGCATCATACGGTTTCAGTGCTGATGCAACAGTTTCGAGAAATGAGTCAGCCGACGGCACGTGTTCAAATACGAAAACAAATCCTTGAATTGCGCCCGGATTCTCGTCAATCATGATCCCGACGCTGAATCTTTTGACGACCAGCTTCTGGATGCAGCCGTTCGGGTCTTTGACGAGAATCGTTGTGATGCCGTCCCACGTATGGAAGTCAAGCTGACGAACGGACAACATCGGCATGCCCTCGAATATATTCAACCCGGAGCGTTCCTTGTCGTAGTTCCGTGCCGCTTGATTTCCGTGACGCGCTCTGAGAACCTCCTTGGTGTTCGTTACGATCAAACGATGACAATAGCGGCGGATTGCTTCATAACCCGGCACTTCGCGTGTCGGGATTCCTAGTGCACGCAGCGCGTCTCGCACTCTCGTTGCAATTACGCTGATGGCCACTTTGGGTTCGAGCTTGTATCGCCCTCGCCTCAAATAACTATCCTCGACCAACACCTGTACTTCTGGAAACCGCTCGAAGATTCTCGTCAGCTTCCATCCACCACGAACCGGCTTGCTCTCCTCATACGCGTCGAGTTCGGTTGTCTCATCAGCGTCGACATCAGAGTTCCTGTCTCCTTCGCCTTTGTCGCTACCTCCCACTTCGGCTTTCTTCTTGCTCCTTCGCGTGGCGCGGCTTTCTTCTCCGGGCACATGCTGAAATCTGTAGTACGGCAGCGCCACATTAAAACCATGGATGTCGCCGGTTTCTGGGTTGTACTCCAAAGCCCGAGTCGTAAGGCGCGACAGATTCGAAGGCGAGAGCCCTGTTTCCTTACATGCGACCTTAAGCGATGCGCCTCGCATGCGAAGGGTAATCGCCGTTTCAATAGCGAAATATCGTTCGGTTGGTTCGGGGATGACAACAGGGCGTGGCCACAGCGATGTGTCCGCGTTGCCTGGGTTGATCGCCTTGATTTTTCCCATATCTTGTTAAGTGTACTAAATAAATAAGGTGACATTTTGAGAGCTCCATGATTGTGTCTGTGCGCCAGGGTACCGATGCACAAACAACAGGTTGTACGTGCGAACCGGATTTAGACTGAATCAGGTCTGGGACCGCACTTGGAATATCAGTTTATACCGCATGCCGAATGCGGACTATGCAAGAGCCAGTTATCGCAGATCAGCTCGTTTTCACCAGACGGATCCCACCGGTCCATTCGAGCGGAGTTGTCAGGGCGAAAGGCTTCTGGTTCAACACATCACCGCGTCCAACGATTTTGACTTCTCCTGTCCGGATCATACGTGCGAGGACGCCTTGCACCTTTCCTACGTCTAGATCGGGAAGCTCTTGCAACTCCAGAAGGCAGGTTTTGGGGTGGTCTTTGCAATATCGGCGTATCGCCGATTCTTCCGGATAGAAATTAAAGCGACCGGTGGGCGCCGCATGCGACATACTGTTGAGTAGCGCGGAGTTCCAAAATCGCTGTTTTCGCGCCCGGAAACTGTCGGCATTGAAAATCTCGAACTCTGCCCCTTTCTCCTTCGCCAGCCTCTTGATTCTCAAGACGCGTGGCTTCGAGGGTTCGAGATTGTCATCGTCCGCACATGCCTGCATGACAACCCGGCCATCTTTGTAGTGTTTGATGAGCGGGAACAGCGATCCGTACGCCAGATCGTCTTCCTCTGTCGACAGCGTGTCCTCGTCAACCACCCCAAAGCCATGCTTGTCCACGTCGGACTCCCACTCAGCAATGATTGCTGCAACTAGTGGCAGTTGTCCCAGTACGGCAACTCGTCCGTGTTCAAAATCAGCATAGGTCAGGGTCCGCATGCCTCGCCCCGGCGATCTGGCGGCCGCCACAGAGACCCTGCGAGTCGTGCGGACAGAAAGCGGATTGTGTAGTTGCCTTGCGAAGGCATCGGCCTCAAGTCGTCTGACAAACTCCATCGCCTTGAATTCGTCGACGGGGGCCTCGCCGTTAATGTCACGCACACTCACAGCTTTCCTCCGTCAACCAGGACAAGATCAAGTGTGGTGACGTCCATTCCACCGCCTCCCATCCAAGTCGCCGAGATGACTCGTCCGTCTTCGCATCGGTGCAAGGCCCACTTCATCCCGGGGTAGGAATGTTCCGCAGCGGACCGGATTTCGATCTCGTCTCCGCGCGAGTGCCGGTCGCTGGTCATCGGCACCAGGTGCACCCACAGGAGAGAATTTGCGTCCGTTACGGGAACCGGCCTGCGCAAACCAAAATACCTCAAGGGTCGTTTCTTCGGCTTGAAAGTCATTCTGGCGGCGAGCACGGAACCACACGAGAGCCCGGCGCTCAGCGCTGGGAGTTTTGCGCTGCGCCCAGCAATCTGCCGGTCACCAACGTTATCTCCGGAAGCGTCGGAGGATTCAACAGATTGCGCGCGGTGCGTGCCGGTGCAACATTCTCGCACTGCACGGATGGTTACACGGAATGCGCAACCGGCACATAACCTGCAAAAACACACCGTCGTAGGCATCGCTCTGTCTCCAGGCGTGACTAAGCTCGCATAGGCAACGGGTGCCTTTACGCGCTATAGTTCGCAGTAGGGTTATCGGGGGTGATTCGTGATGATTCGTGCTTCTTGTGCGTCGCTGGCTCCGGCGTACGTCTACAGACTAGCACCCGGATTCGTCAGTGGCAAGACGAAAGTTTCACCGGTGACACTTTTTCTTGTATGACACGAGGCATAGATGACTGAAGGCAAAACGAAAGATGATGTGACGCGCGACCCAGCGGCCATCGACTTGCGTTCGGAAGCGAAGGAAGCGTTGAAGCACGAGATTCATCGACGCGGCCTCACGTATAAGCAGGTTGCCCAGATGTTGCGCGATCGAGGGTGGAAGGAAAGCTATAGCTCCGTGAATCAGAGAATTGCTCGCGGAACTTACAAAATGACTTTCTTTATCGCCGTTATGAGTTGCATTGGAGCGACGGATGTACACCTGCGAATACCAGAGAATCTTCGACTTGAACGTGACGAAGAAGAAATAGAAACAGCGGAATAATCTCCGCTGAGTTCCGCCGATTGCCGCCCGCAGATGGGTGCGGCTTCGTTCGCTCTAAATTTCCGTCCCATCATCTCGGAAAGGCCCGCCACGCTTGGATGTCCCCGTCGCTCGCGCAGATGGCAAAAGTCAACGAACAGCGCCTAAATGAGTACCCCTCAATCAGAGTTAATCGATCTGGAGCAGGCTAAATAATCTTATCGTTATTATCTGTTAATATTCTCGCATTTACGTACACCAAACCGGGAAACACCAGTCCAATACACGTTTCTCGACCGATTTTTCCCGTCATGATTCATTTCATATTGCATAATTTTTTGATTATTTAAATTAAAATAAATTCACCGCCCATAGTTCGTCGGATCAAAGAGTGGCAGAACGGGGCATGCGGTCACAACCTCGGAATAGCTGAGCGACAGTGCAAGACCGTCGGCCCTTGGCAGGTTCGCTAAAGGTGTAGTCTTTCGGGGGCCAACGCCTGAAACGTCTCCTTGCTCAGCCGCTCCATAGACTGCTGATTCCGACTGCAAGCGGCGAACAATACGCCGAATGTCGACAGAATGTACGCCTTGAACTGAGTCCGCATGATCGCGCCATCCGAAGCGAATGCCCTGGTCGATGCAAAGGAAGATCGCATCGCGCACAACAACTCGGCACAGAGTCCGGCGTGGTCCCTCCCGGACCGCATAATCAGGCACGCCAGCGCAATCTCACGCAGATCGCGCTGCTGCGTCGGGAGGTCGAATCCGAACCTGAGAAGTTCGAGATCACTTGCGAGATTTTCGAGTGATATATCCTTCGAGCCGATCAACCACCGAGGCGTGAACGCCAAGGATACCCTTGCGAAATGAGCGCTGACGCATGCTCGGTTGGCCCAGCGGGTTTCGCAACCGGTGGCTCCAGGAAAGAAGCTTTGTGCCTGGACTATCCCAGCATTCTGACCACTCTGGGATTGGATGCAAACGCATCGCTTCCCGAAGAAGCATCGGGCGCGCATCACTCCAGGCAGACCAATGCACAAGGTTTTCATTGTTCTGTTCGATGATCTGTTCGAGTGGCCACAGCGCAATCTGTGCTGTTCTGAACCACTCCCGCCAGGACTGTAAGCGCCCCTCGTATATGGCCAACGCCTGCCTGAATATTGCGATCCCATCCTCCGTTGGCTCCACAGTCGAGAACAGGTTGTCGCAGTGATTGCATTGATACGCGTCCCTGCTCTGCGCAACGACTGATTCAAAGGTCCCAGTCGGCTCGCCACAATGAGCGCAACAATCCAGGACCGGGGTTTGATGTAGCGGGCAGTTTTCAACTACCGCGAGTTGATGGAGAACAGGTCCGAAATCAAAGTTGCGTCGGCAGTTGAATGCAACGACGATTTGGGAGAGAGATTCCTCAATTGAAGATCAATCCTGCGCCCCAGATATCCGGGCGTTTTTCCGATCCAGATGCCCAGCAGTTCCGTGGCAAGCGACGAACTGACACTGTTGAGGCTCGTCAACCGGCGACAGGAGGACAATAGCGACTCGAAGAGCGACGGCTTTCTATCAAGCTCAAGCCATCCCTCGACAGGGTCAATATTTGGCGCACACACGAGGTTGGCGCTGCCTTCTCGTATCTGATTATTTGAGTACGTGTCCATCGCCGCCGCGCTGTACTCAGCACGCTGCCTTCGATTCTCCTGTTTCCATCTGATCTGAGTCAGGGCGACCAAGGATAGCTCCTCGTCTCTCAGGACAGCCGCAAGATGCAACGTGGTCGCCTTACGCCCTGCCTGGACGACTTCACGCGACACTGATGAGAGTAGAACCCGTTGCAAGGATGGAGGAATCGCGGTAGCTTCCTCGATGCTACGGTCCGTTGCTCCCTTCGAGTGCATTTGAACCACTCTCACGCAATACGCAAGTGCACAGTACAAATCGGTTCGCATTGATTTTTCCTGTGACCAGCTTTCGCTACGTTTTAGCAGACACGTAACGACGGGTCCGAAACGGTCTTCACCACCTACATCGCTATTTTTTCCAGACTGGGATTTCCTTGCTCTGCGCGGTGCCGAAAGTTTGGAACACTTTCAGCCATCGATCAGCAAACACAGATCTGGCCTATAGCAAATCACCGTCGGGAGAGTGAAATGAAATATGTCGGCCTGCAGCACACGGCCTCACCCGCTTCTTCGCCTTTCATCTATCGAGGGGTGCCAATTCGACCAATAGAATTTCTCGATGCGAAACAACCCTTTTCGATCACGAGTTCCGATAGTTTGACTTCCTTGAACGAAGCTGCGGCTCAAGACATCTTGGCTACCCGGCGCTTCTTGGCCCAATGCGAATCTCCCGGAACAGCTCGCGCGTATGAAAGAGAATTGGATCGCATTCTGCTATGGGCGTGGGCGGAAGCAGGAAAACCTTTGTCCGCATTGACGACTGGCGATTTTTCTGACTATGCCTCATTCCTTGCCGATCCACAACCTCGTAGCATATGGTGTGGCAGTAAAACCCGCAGAGAAAGCGTCAACTGGCGACCGTTTGAAGGTGCGCTCCAGGATAAGGCGCGCAATACATCGGTCTCAGTCACGACTTCTTTGATGAGATTCCTGACGGAAATCGGCTACGTGCAACACTCAACGATTCCGTCTTCGAAGCAACCCGCCTCGACGGGACACGCACCTTCGCACTAATGGACCGGCGTCTCAGACAATCCACCGTATACTCGACCAGCAAGCGTGGGCGGCAGTGCATTCCGCGCTTGAAGCACTTCCCCAAACGAACGAGCGTGAAATCGCCGAGTATGAACGCTTACACTTTCTTTCTGCGTTCCTTTACTGGCTTGCGCTGCGTGTTCGTGAAATCGAAGGTCACAAGTTGGACGACTTCGTGAGGGTTGAAGGCGTTCTATGGTGGCGACCCGAAGACACGACGTTTCCCGATGGTCACATGAAGGTGCCAGCGGAAATGGAGGCCGCATTTGCGCGATATACGGCGCATCTGTCTTCTCGCCGCGTAAAACTTGACCGCTCGGTTGGACAATTGCCCGTGCTTCAGTCGACCTTGAATTTTCAACCGATCGGAGCCCGCAGACTGCATCAAATCTTGAAATCGCTATTTGCTCAAGCAGCCGGCAGATTGCCGCCCGGTGCGTCGCTGGCGCGCGAACAACTCATGCACGCATCTGCCCACTGGTTGCGCCACACGGGAATAAAAGCTGTAGCAAGTTCAGGCGTCAGCGCGAGCGAGACACAAGGATTCGCACGCCATGCGAAGTTCGAATCGACGGCTCCGTATCTCGCGAGCGAGTCTGAGGAACAGGCACATCAGCGAGTGCAGACGCGGAAGCTTCCGGCAGGCTGGCTACCCGATTAGTACGCGAACGATATCGAGAGCCGCAGGCGAAGACCGTAAACTCCCAGTAGCCTAGTGTTCACCGCACACTGACTCATGCACTTTTACAAACAATTTGGTGGGTTTTCTAGTTTTTCAAATCTTTTCGTGGAAGTCCATCCACGAAATGTTTTGAAATTGCGGGCAGATCGAGGATTCACATCATTTGAAATCAATGACTTACGTCGATTTCTCATTTAAACTTTCGCGTGGAACTACTATCGTCACGATCCCAGTCGACCGGTGCGTCCAAATCGGCCGGTAGCAAACGGCTGTCGCGCAGCCGGTAGAACTGGCAAGGATTTCCGGCAAATGGCCGCCCTGAAACCCAAGGTCGCCGAATGTCTGGTCCTCGATCTCGAGCAGTTCACGCCTGCACCATGCGACTTCGTGGCCGTGGTTTCGCCTGGTGGTCTTGTGGCGGTCAACATGGCGCCGTGCGATGCGGACGATGAGTTGTTGCAGGTCCTGTCCCGCACGCTGAAGTGCCCGCGCGGTTGCCAGATCGAACTCTTCAGCGTCGCCGGTTTCCGAAGTTCGTAAGGTCATGTCCATTCTCAACGGCCGATATGCCGGGCGAGTTGCTGCCGGATGCGTGCCAGATAGTAGTCGCCAACGGAATGGTCGGCCACGTGATCCGAGGCGGCTGGGTGCATGACCGGACGGCGCACCCCCAGATAGCGGTAAAGCGCCGACACGAATGGCTTGCTGGTTTGCCCAAGCTGCCGGGCAGCGCGTTCGACACGTGCCTCACCCGCCTGCTGGCGAAGCCACACCAGGGCTTGGCGGTCGGCTTCGTTGACGATCCTCACGAGATGTTCCATCGCATCAACCTGTATATAAACACAGTACTGTTAATATATACAGGTATCCGACAGGATGCAACGAACGACAAGATATTCATTTTTCCGCAGCGATTGCAGGACAGCAGTTTGCAGATTAAACTAAGTCCATTGAACTAAGTTTATTGGTGCAACCATGCAGATCTACAACATCCATGACGCCAAGACGCATCTGTCGCGGCTGATTGAGGAAACCGTCAGTGGTGGCGAGCCGTTCGTGATTGCCAAGGCCGGCAAGCCGCTGGTCAAGGTCGTGCGCATTGATGTCGAACCCGGAAAATCGCCTCGGCGGATCGGCTTCTTGAAGGGACAAATCAAGGTGCCGGCTGACTTCGACACTATGGGCGCCGACGAGATCGCTGATCTGTTTGAGGGCAAGGCAACGTGAAACTGCTGCTCGATACCCATCTCCTGGTTTGGGCCGCCGCGGATGATCCTGCCTTGCCTGCCGAGGCACGCACAGCCATTGAGGATACCGAAAACATCCTGTACTTCAGTGTCGCGAGCCTGTGGGAGATCGCGATCAAGAGCGCACTCGGACGAGACGATTTTCAGGTCGATGCGCGCGTGCTCCGCAGGAACCTGCTCGACGCCGCTTATGAAGAACTGCCCATTGAAGCCCAGCACGCATTCGAAGTCGCGGCCCTCCCGCCTCTTCACAAAGATCCGTTTGATCGGCTGCTTGTTGGCCAGGCGATGGCGAAGGGTATCGTGCTGCTGACTCACAATGAGCAGATAAGGCGATATGATTTTGCTCCGGTTCGCTACGTCTAGTCTGGCCGGGGCGACAGGCACGCTGATCCGTTGAATGTGACTCCCTCATGCATGCACCCTTCTCCTTCACCAGAATCGTTATTGTCCAGTCGCTTGAGCCACATGAGCGACAGACCGGTTCGCTCCTGAGCACCTTCTTGAGCGGGCTGAATGACAAGCTTGATCGTTCCGTGCCTGTCCAGTTGATTGCCCGCGAAAGCGCAATCGAGTTCAGGCTGGATAGCGTCAAGCAGCACGGCCGGTTTACCGACAATCATTTTGGCCGGTCGACCGGGATGATTGTCGGTCGTTATCCGGTCATGGTTGTCGCTCCTTGTTGTTGATTGTCGCCGAATGATTGTCGGCGCCTGTTGTTCTGTTTGTCGCTGGCGGTGCGACGAAGATCGTCGAGTGATGGACGAGCCGGTCGATTGCAGCGACGGTCATGCCGGGATCAGGAAACACGTCATTCCAGCCCGAGAACGGCTGGGCGGGCCGAACAGGAGCGCCGCGGCGCCTTTCTCAAGCCACGAATCGCCGGTCGCGAGCGCCATGACGTGTGCCTTTGACACCATCGGCACCATGCTGAAGTCGAAGGTCGCAAGCGTCTTGGTCGGGTCCAGATGTGACTCGGCGCGGTGTCGTTCGATGCGCCGTTTGGCTCGCTCGGCCAGTTCGTGTTCGAGCAGTGCGCCAATGAGCCGCGTGGCCTGCCAGCCCTCCTTGTCGGAGCGCTCCGCAAACCCGGGCCACAGGCGGGCGATGGTCGGCAGGCGCAGTTCATTGAGCATCAAGGCAAGACGGCCGGCATCGTAAGCGGGCGTGCTCATGCGACCTCCTTGCCGAGCAGGTCGTCATAGCTGCTTGCGGGTGGCATTTGGACATTGACGACGGGGCAATCGGCGTGACGCGGCGCGAACTCCTCGCGTAGAGCCTTCAGATCAGGCAGCTTGCCGTCAACCAGCAACGCGTTCAGGCGCGCGGCCAGTACAGCCTCCACGCCATCGAGCGCGGCGAGCGCGAGCAATCCGACGATGACTTTGCATGCGTCGCGTTGCGTCAGTCTCGCGTCCAGCTGTTCCCACGTCCGGCGATACGCCTCTCGCGGAAACAGCTCGTCTCGAAACGCAAGCCCCTTGAAGGCCTGCGGCTTGCGTTTGAGGCTCTCAATAAAGTGCCGGTAATCCAGTGCTCGGCGGTTGTCGCCGGCACGTGAGCCGCGCGAGGTGCTATGCACCAGCGCGCCCGACAGATAGCAGTCGAGCCTGTCACCACATGAATTCGAGGCACAAACGCACGCCATACGGACGCTCGATATCGCACAGTGCGGCAAACTCTTCAGCCGCCACATCGAGATCACCCGACTCGCGCAACGCGGGCACAGCAGTAACGTTCGCGCATTCGAATTGCTCACAGTGTGCGAGAAACGCATGCAGACGATCGCGCAAACGTACGGACGCCTCGTCGGCGCCGCCGCTACGCTGCCGGCGGCTCACAAGCGGCAGGCCACCGTGGTATTGCCATTCGGCGAGGAAGGCGACTTCGGCAAACTGAAGACCGAATGCATGAAGCCACCTCTTGACCTCGTCGACCGAACCGGCTTGTGCGAGGTATCGTTCGAACTGGTCATAGCGCAGTCCGATTCCCTCAAATCCCGCGCGCGCGGTCATCGCGAATGCCTGCTCGAACGCGCACTGCGCAAGGGTGACAGGGCTCAGAGCCAGGCGAGGCCCGTTCGTGGCGACGGACGATGTCGGGTTCATTCCAGCGCTCCGTGCGCCTTGAGCGCGACTCGTGCGCGACGCGCGCCCTGCTGCGAAGCCGTGTTCTGCACGGCGCGCCTGGGCAACACAATCTGGTTCGTCAGCAGACGTGTCGGCAAACGCGCGATATCGCCTAGCGCCTGAGTGCGTTCGATCAGGCCGAGCAGCGTGCGCTCGGCGAGTCTGCCAATCTGATGCGTATCCTGCGCAATGACAGGCATCGGCGGATCCACGAGGCGCGCCCACGGCACATCGTCGAAGCAGATCACATCGACATCTTCATTGCGCCGCAAACCGAGTTCACGCATTGCCAGCAACACGCCTTCGGCAATCGTGTTGCTCGTGGCAAAGAGTGCGCTCGGACGATCGGCACTATCGAGCAGAGCCAGCGCGCAGGTGCAGGCTGTATCGGCCTTTAGCCCGGCAATGCGAATCCATTCACGCCGCACGGGCACGCGCGCTTCCTTTAACGCAGCCTTGAAGCCGGCGATGCGCTCGCGCGATGTCATCAGCCCAGGCGAACCGGACAACGCGCCGATCCGCGTATGACCGCGCTCCAGCAGAAACTGTACAGCGAGACGCGCGCCGCCCTCGTTGTCGCTGAGTACCGCGCTACAGGCTGCATCGTCGATCATACGGTTGATGGCGACGAGGGGAAATCGTTCGGGAAGATCGCGCCTCAGGTAGCTGTGCTCGCCTTCCGCCGGCGCGACGATCAGACCGTCGACGCGACGCTCCATGAGGCCCGTCACCACCGCGCGTTCGCGTTCGAGATTTTTGTTGCTGTTTGCCAGAATCACCGAGTAGTGATTGAGTGCCGCTTCTGCTTCCACGCCGCCCACCACTTCGGCGAAAAACAGGTTCGCGACGTCGGATATCCCAGGCCGATGGTGCGCGAACGGTTCGTACGCAAACTTCCTGCAACACGGTTCACCCGGAAACCGAGTTGCTGCGCTGCAGCCATGACGAGATCGCGGGTCTCGGGGCTCACGCGTTCCGAGCCATTCATGACGCGCGAAACGGTCTGGTAGGAAACGCCTGCCTGCTTGCCGACATCCTTGAGCGTGGGCACGCGAGCGCTTTCGTCAGATTTCATTTTCGACCGCAATGTGATCGTTCACATGGATTGACTATAGGCGACGTCGTTGCGAAGTAACCTGTTTGTGCGAACGTTCACATGCTTTACGGGTAAACCTGATACTTCGCACCACACGACGGAATGCCCTTATCAAACGATGCACGCGCAAGTTGCGATCACATCTCGCACAGTGCAAATCAAACTCGTGAAAGGACCATGAGAGAGCAATCCAAAGCTGTTGCCGCAGCCGACAGTCCGTGGCTCACACTCGGCGCGCCCGTTCTTTTTCTGCTGCTGTGGTCGGCGGGTTTTCCCGTCGCAAAGATCGGTCTGCGCTATGCGTCGCCGCTCACGTTTCTCGCGATACGGTTCGCGCTCACGGTCGGCGTTCTCGGCATCGTGTTCGCGATCCGCCGTCCACCGTTGCCACGTTCCGCACGTGCGTGGAGTTCGCTGATCGTAATCGGCTTTCTTGTGCAGGTGATGTACTTCGGCCTGAGCTATCTCGCGATGACGGCAGGCATTGCAACTTCCGTACTTGCGCTGATCGTCTCGCTGCAACCGATCCTGGTCGGCGTGCTCGCACCGCGTCTGATAGGCGAACGCGTGGGCGCGCGACGCTGGACAGGGCTACTGCTGGGGTTGCTAGGCGCTGCCGGTGTAATTGTCGCGCGCGGTCGCATACAGGTCGAGTCAGCCGGCCCCGTTCTCATGGCCATCGGCGCGCTGATCGGCATCACCGCTGCGTTGCTTTACGAAAAGCGTCACGGCACCGTGCAAGACCCCGTCACGGCAAATCTCGTACAGTATTCCGTCGGTTTCGTTTTCTGCGCGCCGATGGCGGCGCTATTCGAACACGCGCACGTCGAATGGAATGTGACCTTCGCTTCAACTCTCGCGTACCTTGTCATCGGCAATTCGCTGATCGCGATCACTCTGCTGCTGGCGATGACGCGCGCGGGCAGAGTCTCGCAAGTCGCATCGCTGTTTCTGTTCGTGCCGCCGGGCGCCGCGCTGATGAGCTACGTCTTTCTGGGCGAAGTGCTTCCATCGCTCGCATGGTGGTCCATGGCCCTCGCGATGCTGGGCGTCGGCATCGCCGCACGCGCGCCACGCGGATAGATACCCCTACACCGATAACCCTCGCTCGCGTAAAACCGACCGATTGAATCGACGATGACGAAGATTATTCTTCTTGCCTGACGGCTCGCCCCAAGTTCCAGCTTGTCGGAACTGGTCAGGCTGGCGCGCTCGCCAACCGAATTCTAGTGATGATTCATAGCTATCTGGCTTTGCGGGCGAATCGGACACGGCAATTGGCCGGCCCGCCCGCCCCCAAAGCCATACCCGCACATCGATCGAATTCTGCAGGGTCGATCCTGGCGGCAGGCATCGCGTTGCACACGTTGCACCGGCGCGCGACGCGCAGACCGTCAGCCATGCACTGACGCAGAGCATGCGCGCGCATTCGCATTGCCCGGCCCGTTTGCGTCGTCGGGCAATGACGCACCCGTTCCACTGCAATGCCGAATCTATTCTATGTGATGGATTAATGGCGGCGTCTACTGGCACGAGCCGGAGCAACAGAACACCGGCCTTTCCCTCCATCCATTCGAGGATGCCATGCCGACTACCGCTTCTTCTTCAGTCAAGCGGCCGAGCGCCGCTGCGCGGCTCGAGCGCCTGCCGTTTTCGGGCTATCACCGCACGATCTTCCTCATCATCGCGATTGCGTTCTTCTTCGACTCGGTCGACCTCGGCACGATGACCTTCGTGCTCGGCTCTATCAAGACCGAGTTCGGTTTGTCGAGCGCCACGGCGGGCCTCGTGGCCAGCGCGAGTTTCTTCGGCATGGTGCTGGGCGCCGCCGTCGCGGGCCTGTTCGCCGATCGTTTCGGACGCCGCCCCGTTTTCCAATGGAGCATGGTGCTGTGGGGCGTCGCCTCGTATTTGTGCTCGACCGCGCAAAGCGTCGATGCACTGATTGTCTATCGCGTGCTGCTCGGTATCGGCATGGGGATGGAGTTTCCGATTGCGCAAACGCTGTTATCCGAGTTCGTGCCGACGGCCTCGCGCGGGCGCCTCGTCGCATTGATGGACGGCTTCTGGCCGTTGGGCTTCATCACGGCGGGTTGCGTGTCGTATTTTGTACTGCCCCACTTCGGCTGGCGCACGGTATTCGCGCTGCTCGCGATTCCCGCCGCGTTCGTGCTGATCGTGCGCCGCATTGTGCCCGAGTCGCCGCGCTGGCTCGAACATTGCGGACGTCTGCCACAGGCAGACGCCGTGCTCGACCAGATCGAGGCGAAGGTAATGAAATCGAGGGGCATCCGTTCGCTGCCCGCGCCGTCGATGCTCGCCGATCAGGCCGCGGCCTCGAGGCACGGCGCGTTTCGCGAGATCTGGAGCGCGGCGTATCGCCAGCGAACCATCATGGTCTGGGCACTATGGTTCTTCGCGCTGCTCGGCTTCTACGGACTCACATCTTGGCTCGGCGCGCTGATGCAGCAAGCGGGCTTTGCTGTGACGAAATCGGTGCTGTACACCGTGCTCATTTCGCTGGGCGGCGTGCCAGGCTTCTTGTGCGCAGCGTGGCTCGTCGAACGCTGGGGCCGCAAACCGACCTGTATCGCGTCGCTGACGGGCGGTGGCATCATGGCCTACGTGTATGGCCAAACCGCATTGCACGCGGATAGCGTGACGCTCCTGATCTGCACGGGCCTTGTGATGCAGTTCTTTCTGTTCGGCATGTGGGCCGCGCTCTACACCTATACGCCCGAACTGTATGGCACGGGTGCCCGGGCCACGGGCTCGGGCTTCGCGTCGGCGATCGGCCGCATCGGCTCGCTGATCGGCCCCTACGCGGTCGGCGTCGTGCTGCCCATCTTCGGACAAGGCGGCGTATTCACGCTCGGCGCGCTGTCGTTCGGCGTCGCCGCGCTGGCCGTGTGGGTGATGGGAATCGAGACGAAAGGCCTGTCGCTCGAAACACTGGTCTCGAAAGTCGATGACGAGGCACCTGCCTATCAGGTCGCCGTCGACGACGCCCGTTGACCTTGTCCGCTGATCCACGCCGGCCGTTCTGCATCGACAGCGCCCTTTCCATTCTGTTCGGGCTTACCGTGCGTAAGCCTGCTACGTACCGTTCGTCGCCGCGCGTCCAGCGCGCCCCTCCTGTTCGCCCTTCCTGCGCCAGCCGGCGCACGGTTGCGCGCACAGGACGATCCTGCCTCGCGTGGGCGCTTGGATGCGTGCCGTGGCGCTGCACGATGTCGAAGCGATCTAAACGGTGCGCGCCGCACCCGAATGTCTCGCGGTGCAGCCATGCCGCCCCGATCGGCCCTGTACGCCGCTTGCGGCGTATCGCGATGTCACGCAGTGGACGGATGCGCGCATCGTATCGGCAGGCGGTGCGGATGCGCGATGCGATCGTCGACCGCACGGCGGACGGCGGACGGCGTGCGCAGCCGCGCTCGATGGATTGAAGATCGCCTAGGCGTGCACGCCCGTGTACTCGCTGACCTTGTCGAGGTCGCTCAGATGCTCGCGCGGAATTTCATCGCCGATGCGCCCGCGCCGGATCACCAGCACCCGCTGCGAGACGGCGGCGATGAAATCGAGGTTCTGCTCGACGAGCACGATCGTCAGGCCGCGCTTTTCTCGCAACGACACGAGCGTCTCGGCGATTTCCTCGATGATCGAAGGCTGGATGCCCTCCGTTGGCTCATCGAGCAGCAACATCGACGGCTCACCCGCCAGCGCGCGCGCCAGGGCGAGCAGTTGCTGTTCGCCACCCGAGAGCGCTCCGCCTGCCCGGTCCAGCAGCGGCCGAAGGCGCGGAAAATCCTCGAGTAGTGCATCGATCGCGGCTTCGGGCTTACGCCCCGTCTTCACGAGGCCGAGCCGCAAGTTGTCGTAGGCAGACAGCGCCGGGAAAATTTCGCGTCCCTGCGGGACATACGCCATGCCTCTTTTCGCGCGCGCGTGTGGAGCAAGCGCGGTCACGTCGTCGCGATTGAAGCGGATGGTGCCCGCCGTCGCGGGCAGCGCGCCAATCAGCGTGCGCAGCAAGGTCGTCTTGCCCATGCCGTTGTGCCCGAGAATGCCGACGGCCTCGCCGCTCTTGACGCACAGCGTCACGCCGTACAGCACAGGAATGGCGCCATAGCCCGCACACAAGCCGTTTGCTTCAAGCATCGCGCCTCCCGTCAATGCGGCTTCTTGCCGAGATAGATTTGCTGAATGAACGGATCGCTCATGATGCGCTCAGGCGTGTCCTCGCGAATGATTGCGCCTTGATGCAGCACCGTGACCTTTCTTGCAATGCGCCGGATGAAGCTCATGTCGTGTTCCACCACGACGAGGGCATGGCGCCGGTTGATCTCGCGAATCAGCTCCGCCGTGCGCGCTACTTCCGCATCGCTCATGCCCGCGGCGGGTTCGTCGAGCAGAATCAGCGGTGGATCGGCGGCGATCACGACAGCCAGCTCGACCCACTGACGCTCGCCGTGCGCCAGCAAGCCGGTGATCGCGTCGCGATGCGAGAGCATGCCGACGCGCTCCAGGACGTCCCGCGTCACCCGCTCGGTCTGCATGGGCGTATTCACGCGCCGTGCGGCCAGCCACACGTTGTCCCACACCGAGAGACCGTTGAAGAGGCTCGGCACCTGCGTCTTGATGCCGATACCAAGACGCGCGGGCTCATGCGGTTGCATCGCGGTGATGTCCTTGCCGCGAAACAGGATCTCGCCCGACGTCGGCTTGACCTGCCCCGTGAGCAGTTTGAAGAACGTACTCTTGCCCGCGCCATTCGGCCCGATCACACAGCGCAACTCTGCCTCGGCGAGTGAGAAGTCGACGTCGCGAGTCGCGTGCACGCCGCCGAAACGGACGTTGAGCTTGCGTGTTTCCAGCAGCGGCTGTGTCATGCGGCTTCCTCGCGCGAAGCGCTGTGTGTGTCGTCCTGCGCGACGTGGCGCGTGTCTCCCGATGAACGGCGCGTGCGCCGGACGGCGGCGAACAACCGCATGCCGAGCTCGCCCAGACTCGGCACGATGCCCTTCGGCACCATCAGGACGAACACGACGAGAATGGCGCCGAGCACAAGGTTGGAGTTGATGGTTTGCTGCGTGCCGATCTGCGTCGTGAGCCATTGGATCGCCACGCATCCGATCACGGGTCCGACCAGCGTCCCGAGCCCGCCGACGATGACCCAGATGATGATCTGCGCGGATTGTGCGAGGCCGAACACCGTCGGACTCGTGAAGGCGCCCCAGTTCGCGAAGAGACAGCCCGACAGCCCCGCGATGGCCGCGCCCAGCACGAAGGTCAGGAGCTTGTAGACGCGCGAGTCGTAGCCGAGCAGCAGCAGACGCTGTTCGTTCTCCTTGCTCGCGACGATCACCCGTCCTATCTTGAACGCGAGCAGCACGCGCAGCAGGAAATAGACGCCGAGCAACGCGCCCAGCGACAGTTCGAACAGTCCGCGTGGACCGATCACATCGTCGACATTGCCCGGCGTATTGAGCGGCGCGATGTTGGGAATACCGTTGAAGCCGCCGAGCGCCGCATTGCCGATCTTCCATTCCGGCCCGGCCGTCGAGTTGACCAGGTTGAAAAGAATCAGCGTGACAGTGAGCGTAATCACGCCCATGTACACATCCGAAAGCCGCCCGTAGAAAATCAGATAGCCGAGCACCGCCGAAAAGGCCGCAGGCAGCACGATGGCGAGCATGAACGGCACGGTGCTGTCGCCCATATTCGTGACGGCGATCGCATACGTGTAAGCGCCAAGACCGAAGAACGCCGACTGGCCGAAGCAAAGTATGCCGCCAAAGCCCCACACGAAGCCGAGGCTCAGCGCGAGTATCGCCATGACGGCGTAGACGGTTGCCTGCACGAGCGCGAAGTCATCGAGCACGCGCGGCAACACGATCAACATGATCAAGCCGGCGGCCAGCGCGAGTGCCGCGCTCTTCCACGACCGCGAGAAGCGCGAGAGCGCATCGGCGACGGGCATAGTGCGAGTCGCGTTGACGGGCGTCATCATAATGCCCCCTTGAAGAAGCGGCCTGTGATGCCGCGCGGCAGAAGGCGCAGCATCACGATGGCGCCGACGAGCAGCGCGACCTCGCCGAGCACGGGCGTCGACGCAAACGTGGCGACCTGATTGATCGCGCCGAACAGCATCGACGAGCTGACCAGTCCCGCAACGATCGCCGGGCCGCCGCCAATTACCGTGATGAAGGCCTTGGCGATAAACGCGCCGCCCATGGTCGGCACGACACCCGTCATGGGCGCGAGCAACGCGCCCGCGAGTCCCGACAGCGCCGCGCCGATGGCGAAAGTAGCCGAATACACGCGGCCGGGCGCGATGCCCAGCGCGTCGGCCATTTGCGGATTCTGCATCGTGCCGCGCGCGATCAGGCCGAGCGACGTATGCAGCAGCACCCACCGCAGCGCGACGCCGAGCACCACCGCAACCGCGATGATGACGAGCGTATAACTGCTCACCGAGTATCCGCCGATCGTGAAGTTGCCCAGCGGCGCGGAAATGCCCGCCGTCGTATTGCCCGCAATCGACGTGACGACGCCGATCAGCAACAGCGACAGTCCCCACGTTGCCAGCATCGTGTCGATCATGCGGCCGTACAGTCGCCGGATGAAGACCCGTTCCAGCACAACGCCGATCAGTGCGACCACAAGCGGCGCGACGACGAGAATTGCCACCCACAGGTTCACGCCGAAGCGGATCGCCTCGATAGCCGCATACGCGCCCAGCATCATGAATTCACCGTGCGCGAGATTGATCACCTTCATCATGCCGAAGATGACCGCGAGCCCCGATGAAATCACGACGAGACTCGCGATCGCATAGAGCACCTGAATCACAACGATCGCGGCAAGATCCATCGTAGCTCCTCTCCATGAAGGCGCAGCGTGCGCCTCAAAGCTTGATCACGTATTGCTGGTTGTCGCGCGGGTTCTTGATGAGATTGCACACCGCGCTCGTATCCACGGGAGGCTGGTTCTGGAACGTCTGCACGATGTCGAGCTTGTGATTCTTCACCTGCGCGATACTCACGTTGAGCACGCAGTGATGCGTCGCCGGATCGATCGACACCTTGCCGCTGGGCGCGTCGATGCTGATCCCGGACTCCAGCGCCTCGATCACCTTCATGCGATCGAGCGTGCCCGCCTTCTTCACGCCCTGCGCCCAGAGATTGAAGCCCTGATACGTACCCATCGCCAGCTCGGTGATGTTCGGGTAGTTCGCACCGAAACGTTTGTGAAAACGGTCCTTGAACGCCTTGTTCACCGGGTTGTCGAGGTTCTCGAAGTAGTTGTACGAGACCAGGAAACCATCGCATTCCTCGGGCGAGAGAACGATCTGCTCGTTGCCGCCCGCGAAGGTCGTCGACGCCAGCGGAATCTTCCTGTGCAGCCCCGCCGCCGCCCATTGGCGGTAGAACGACATATGCGAACCGCCGACGAGCGCCGACACGAGCATGTCGGGCTTCGCCGACTCGATCTTCGAGATGGTCGAGCCGAAATTGGTGACGTCGAGCGGAAAGAAGTCGATAGACTGTACCGATCCGCCGTTGTCCTGGACGAACTTCTTTACCCATTGCGAGGTGATCTGGCCGTAGTTGTAGTCGGCGGCAACGACGTAGACCTTCTTGCCCCACTGCTTCATCGCGTAAGGAATCAGCTTCGCGACAGTCTGGCCCGGCGTCACGCCCGTGCAGAACGTGTTGCGGTCGCACACGCCGCCTTCGTACTGCGTGTTGTAAAAATAGAGCGTGCGATAACGGTCCAGCACGGGGCGCATGACTTCGCGCGAAGCCGAGGTAATGCCGCCGTGCACCACCGCAACCTTGTCCTTCAACGCCGATTGCTGCGCGAACTGCGTATAGAGCTGCATACTCGACTGCGGGTCGTAATTCAGCAGCTTGATCTGCTTGCCGAGCAGGCCGCCCTGCGCGTTCCACTCCTCGACGGCAATGGTGAGGCAGTCCGCCATCGGCTTGCCGTAGATATCGAGGCCGCCCGACAGGTCCGTGATGCCGCCGACAAGAATCTCGTCGGCCGCTTCGGCGATGAAGGGAAACGAGCCGGCCATTCCAGCGGCTACCGATGCCGCAGACGATTTCAGAAACGCACGTCGGTCCATAGAGGGGTTCCGGAAAGAGACGCGAGAAGGATCACAAGGATCAGACTTTCATCCAGTCGATCGACTGTTCGAATGCGTAGGCGCCGCGATAAATGGTCGCTTCGTCCCAATGCTTGCCGATCAGCATCATGCCCACGGGCAGACCGTCGACCGTGCCGCACGGCACGCTCATCGCGGGATGTCCCGTGCAATCAAACGGGCAGGTGTTCGGCAACATCTCGAAAGCGCGCGTGACAATTTCCTCGACACTCGCGCCCGGCTTGGGCAGTGGCGTCGCCGTGAGCGGCAGCGTCGGCATCAGGAGCAGATCGTAGTCGGCGAACGCGGCGTCGTAAGCGGCCGTGAGCTGGCGCGACAGGTTCTGCGCCTTCGCATAGAAATGCCCGCGATAGTGGCGGATGAAGTACTCGCCGAGCACCATCGTGATCTTCAAGGTCTCCGACAGTTCGTCCGCGCGCTCATGCCAGCCAGCGTGATAGTCCACCATGCCCGTGACGTACAGGCCCTTCCAGTTGAAGCCGTGACCGTTGTCCTTCATCATCTGCTGCGTGGCGCCCTCGGCGGCGATCGGCAACCATATCGACGGGCCCACGCGATGCATCGGAATCGATACCTCGCTAACCTTCGCGCCCAGTTCCGCAAAATGATCGGCGGCGGCGCGCACCTTCGCATCCGATTCCGCGAGCGATTGCGGCCATCCGAAGCCCTCTTTCACGACGCCGATCCTCAGTCCGCGCACACCTTCTTTCATCAGGTCCGAATAGGGCTTGGCGGTCTGCCCTGCGTACTGGCGTGGATCGAGGCCATCGGGGCCGGCCAGCACTTCCAGCATCAGCGCGTTATCCGTCACGTTGGCCGTCATCGGTCCCGTGTGGTCGATCGTCAGTTCGATCGGCATGATGCCCGTATAAGGAACCAACCCATGCGTGGGCTTCATGCCGTAGATCCCGCAGTACGAGGCGGGCATGCGGATAGATCCGCCCTGATCGCCGCCGACAGCGAGATCGACTTCGCCCGCGGCCACGAGCGCCGCGCTTCCCGACGACGAACCGCCCGCCGAATAACCTGTCTTTCGCGGATTGTGCACGGGCGCCGGCGCGCTCGTATGCGAGCCGCCCGAGAAGCAGAAGTACTCGCAGGTGGCCTTTCCGACAATGGTCGCGCCCGCATCGAGCAGACGCGTCACGATGGTTGCATCCACGTCGGGCACATAGCCTTCGAGCGTGGAGGCGCCGTTCATCATCGGCACACCCGCAAGGCATACGTTGTCCTTCAGCGCGACGGTCTTGCCCGCAAGCTTGCCCGTTGGCGCGCCCTTTACTTCGCTCTTGACGTACCAGGCGCCATAGCGGTTCTCTTCGCCCGACGGACGATAACCCGGTGTGCGCGCATACGTGACGCGTGGGACGTAGTCCGGCATCGCGTCGACGACATCGTATGCGTCGAAATTCAGCTGCAACAACGTGTGATACGCAGCGAGCTGCGCCTCGGACAGATGGATGCCAAGACTGATGGCGACTTCGTCAAGCTGGGCGGGCGTGGGACGTTTCACTGCCATGGCTTCCTCACTCGAACGGATTCGTGACGGGCTGTCACCTGCTGTGATGCAGGCGTGTCGTAATGAACGGGATCAAACGGACTGCACATGTCCCGATCTGCGAGCCATGGTATGGACACATATTTTCCGCGTCAACAATTTATTTTCCGCGGAAAGTAAATGGGACGAAGCCCGATGGGACATGACGCAAGCAGCGCTTATAGCCGCGAAAGCACTTCGAAATGATGGCCTGCGGCCCGCGCGAGATAAATGGGCACGCGGTTCACTCGTCCGCCCGCATAGGCTGAATCGCGGGCGCTTCGAAACGAAAGCGGCGCGATGCCGAGTTGCGCGAGTCCTGCCTGCTCGGACAGACGTCTGCGCCGGGCGTCGTCGAACAGCGCAGCCAGAAAATGAATGCCTTCGTAGGTGGATTGACCGAAGGTGTCGAGCGTCGGCGCACGCGCGCCGTATCGCCCGCGATAACGTTCCTTGAACGCGAGGTTCGCATCCGTGCCCAATGAAGCGAAATAGCCCGAGGCCACATACAGCTCCGCCGTGTTGCGCGCCCCGATGCCGAGCAGTTCGTTTTCCCCAAGCGCACACGAAAGCCGCACGATGCGAGTTGCGAGCCCGGCCTCGCCGAACGCGCGATTGAAGTCGATGGTGTCCTGGCCGATCAGCGAGAGCAGCACGGCATCCGCTCGCCGCTTGCGGATCGCGTCGAGCACCTGGCCATGGTCGCCTCCGCCGAACGGCAGATACATGTCGCCGACCACTTCGGCCCCCGCGTCGAGCACGTAACGTCGCGCGAGCCGATGCGTCGCGTGAGGCCATACATAGTCGTTGCCGACGAAGAACCACCGCTTCGGGCGGCGCTGCCTGCTGATCCAGTGAATGGCCGGCTGGAGCTGGCGCCGCGTGGTTTCGCCAATTGCGAATACGCCAGGCGTGCGCTCGCCGCCTTCGTAGAGCGGCGTATAGACGAACGGGAGCTGTCCGCCCACGGCTTTGAGCAGATCGAGGCGAACTGCGCTCGTATGCATGCCGACGAGCGCATCGATTGCGCCGTCGCCGACGAGATCGCTCAACGCACAGTCGAGCCCGCGCGCGTCGTCACCCGCATTGATGGTCAAAAGTCGGCAGGAGCGGCCCGCGATGCCCGCCGATGCGTTCAGCTCATCGACGGCGAGTTGAGCCGAGGCGAGCGCGCAAGGCCCCCAAAGTCCGGCCGCGCCGCCTAGCGGCACGCACAACGCAATGGTCATCTCCTGCCCTGGACGGCAGGCACGGGAACGCGGCTTCATCAGACGGTCGACGCGGCGGGTTCGAACGATTCAGGATGCACCAACGAATGGCGTGCGCGCACCATCGCGCGCACGCGCCAGAGGACACTTGCACCGATACTTTCCGCAGAAAGTTTATTTGCGTAAGATTCAGCTATTCGTCTTTTACGAAGCATCTACCATGCCGGACACCGACCTCTCCTCCTACCTCGCCTGGCTCATCGCATCCGCGCATCGGCAGATGAAGCTCAGTCTCGCCCAGTTGACTGCCGAAGAAGGCGTGAACGAAGAGCACTGGCGCATCCTGCACGCGGTGTCCGACGAGGCGGGCCACTCGATGAGCGAACTCGCCGCTCAGGTCCTGCTCAATCTTCCCGCGCTGACCAAGAACGTCGACAAGCTCGTGAGCCGCGGCCTGGTGCAGCGGTCGGCGGACGACTACGACAGCCGCAAGGTGCTGATCTTCATCACGGACCGGGGCATCAAGCTGCTCGGCCGCCTGCAACCGGGCGTGGACGCGCATCACGCCGCCATCGAAGAAGCGCTCGGCCCTCGCAACGCCAGGCAGTTGAAGCGTCTGCTAGAACGGTTTATCGAGGAGTCGGGGCCGCGTTGACGCGTGCCGCCCTCTTCAAAGCTGCACGCCGCGCGTGAGTGCGCCATCGACCACGAAGTTGGTGCCGCTCACGAAACTCGCTGCCGGGCTCGCAATAAACGCGACAGCATTCGCGATTTCCTGCGGCCTGGCCATGCGCCCGGTTGGATTCAATGCGAGCGCCCGCTCGAACAGCGCCGCGTCGTTATGCTCGATCCAGTCCCACACACCCCCTTCGAAATAGACGTTGCCGGGAGATACCGTGTTCGCTCGAATGCCTTTGGACGCGAGCTGATTTGCAAGCCCCTGCATGTAGTGAACGAGTGCGGCCTTGAATACGCCGTATGGGCCGGCGGCGAAATCGATCTCGCGCCCCGATACACTCGATATCGCGACGATCGACGCCGCCTTGCTCGCTTCGAGCCAAGGCATGGCCGCGTCCACGAGATTGACCGTGCCGAGCAGGTCGGTCTCGAACTCCTTGCGCCACGATTCGAGATCGTTGCCGATAGCGAGCGCGCTGACGTTGGCCACTACGATATCGAGCCCGCTCCAGTCCTTCGCCACGTGGCCGACCCATGCCTTCAGCGCGTTGCCGTCCGCGACATCCACGGCAGCGCCCGACGCGCGTGCGCCGCCCAGTTCTGCTAATGCGCCCGCAGTCGCCGTCACGGCCGCCTCGTCACGTGCGCAGATGGCCACGTCGGCGCCTTCCTGCGCGAGCGTACGCGCAATGGCAAGACCGATGCCCTTGGTCCCGCCCGTCACGATTGCCTTCAGTCCCTTCAGTTGCAAGTCCATGCTGGTTGCCCCTTGTTGAACCTACGGTTGAATTCAGTCTTCGCCGCGCCCATCCTCGTGCATCATCCCGCGCTTGATTTGCAGCACCTCGCCCGCCTGGATCACAGAGTGACAGATGTCGTCGATCGACACACGTTTCTCCATCGCCTGGGCGCGCAGCATGTCGTACGCTTCATTCTCGCTGACGCCATGCATCGTCATCAAAATGCCCTTCGCTTCCTGCAGATGCCGGCTGTCGAGCAGCTTCTGCTCGAGCCTGGCAATGCGTTGCAAGTGCTGCCGCGAGCGCCGCGCATGATTGAGCGCCATGATCACGGTCGACAGCAGGCCCGAGGCGCGAATCGGCGTCGTGACGATGCCGTCCGATCCCATCTTGATGGCCTGATCGATGAAGGTTGGATTCTCATACGCGACCACGCAGATGACGGGCGGCGCATCCGGCCCGGACCATTCGTCCTTCGGCGCGCGCTCTTCGGGCAACAGCGCACGGAACACCAGATCCGTCCTGTCGGGCAGTGTCTCCAGCGGCGGCCAGCATCGCTCGACCTGAAAGCCCATGCGCCGAAGATGGTTCGTGAGCGTCTGGCCGTCGTCATCGTCGGGATGGAACACGACCACGCGCGGATGGCGCTCCAGAATCGAACTGGTGAGGCTGCGTTGGTCTCTGCCCATGCGCGCGCTCACGTCAGTAGTCCCGCGTGCTCAACTTCGTCACCCAGTCCCCGAGCGTCTGGCGTGTCATATACGGGTCGGGGCCGACGGCGAACTTCGATTCGCGCAGCACGGTGAACTGGCCGTCCGCATTCGCGCGGCCGATACGCGGATAGAGCGCCATGTGATGATTCACGGGATCGATCCGCACCCTGCCTTGCGGCGCTGCGAATTCGGAGCCGAGCAAATGCGGCATGATCTTGCCGATTTCGTCCGAACCGGCGCGCGCGCACGCTTCGGCGAACATATGCATCTGATAGTACGCGGCTTCCCAGTTCATGTCGGTCGGTGTATCGGCGCCGAAGCGCGCCTGGTGCTGCCGCACGGCGCGATGATTCTCGGCTGTATCGACGCTCTGGAAATACGGCGCCGCCGTGAAGTGTCCCGCCGCAATGCCGCGTTCCATTGCATGAATTTCTGTCTCGGACGTGTTGAGGCTGCCGATCGGCATCCGCGCGGGATCGAAACCCGCATGCGCGAAGGCCTCGTACAGATACGGCACGGTCGCGCCGATCACCGTGCAGAAAATCCAGTCGGGCGACTTGCGCGCGATATCCGCAACGACCTGCGCGAACTGCTCGCGATCCGCCTGAAGCGGTAGATAGCGCTCACCGAGTATGGCGCCTTCCGGATGCTGAAGCAGCAGTTCCTGCATGGTCCGATTGCATTCGTACGGATAGACGTAGCGAGAGCCCACGAAGTAGACGCGCGCGCCGAACGTCTGCGTCATGAAGTCGGCGAGCTGCACGCCGTTCTGATTCGGCGACGCGCCGCTATAGATGATGTTGTCCGAGTATTCGAAACCCTCGTACTGTTGCGAATAGATCAGCAGCCGGTTGTGCTTCTCGACGACGGGCAGCATTGCCTTGCGGCTCGTGGACGTATAGCCGCCAAAGATCACGTTGACGCCGTCCTGCACGATCAGACGCTCGGCAAGCTCGCGAAACACGGCGGGGTCCGAGCCCGGATCGTAGTGGATGGCAACGAGTTCGCGTCCATCAATGCCGCCGCGCGCGTTGATCTCGTCCATCGCGAGGCACGCGCCGCGCCACTGCGACTGCTCCAGAAGCGCCGTCGAGCCGCTCGTGGAGCAAAGCAGACCAACTCTGATGGGATCGGACAATGCCATGTCGTGACGTGCTCTCCGTATGATGCGTGCGGGACGGTGCCCGCACGGCAGATCGTTTTACTTGAGGTAGTGCTTGGCGACCATCGCGCCGACCGTATATTTTGGATCGACAAAATTGCCGAGCCGCACTTTGCCGACCTGGCTCAGCATCATATACGCGTCCCACTTATCGAAGCCGTACTCCGCGGCCATCCACAGCACGAGTTCGCGATACGCAATACGTGTCGCGTCTTCGAGCGGACGCGCGCTGCCGATGCTCATCAGGGCGTCCTCGTTTTCGAGCCGGGGCCAGTCGATCTTCCACTTCTTGATGAGATCGACCCGCACGGTCGTCGTGCTCTGATACTCGACGGCCGTGCCGCATACTTCGCCGTCGCCCTGGCAAGCGTGCGCGTCACCGATGAAAAGCCGGCCGCCGGGCGAGCGCACGGGCAGATAGGTGATGCTGCCCGGCCCCATGTCGGGCACATCCATATTACCGCCGTGCGAATCGGGCGTGAGCGAATTGATCGAATCGAGCTCCGGCGACAGACTCAGCGTGCCGATATGTGGCTTGTACGGTAGCGTGTTGCGCTTGCTCCAGTACACGTTCTCTTCGTCAATCTTGATCTTGCGCACCACCTCGGGCAAAGGCTCGTTGAGGAGCGCCGTGTAATCGGTGCCCGTCAGTCCGCCGAAGTTTGGAATCATGCAGCAAAAGCCGTGTGGATCGTCGCCGCGCGGCGACATCTTTTCGATGTAGACCGCGACCACATCGCCCTTCTCCGCGCCCTCGATCATGATGGGACCGTTCTGCGGATTGAGGAACGGCACCGTCAGCACCTGCGATGGCTTATCCGTTTCGTTCTTGATCTTCCCTTCGAACGCGTCACGCGTGTCCACCACCACACGATCGCCGGGCTTCACGTGCAGCACCGGCTGCGAATACGGCCCAATGGTGTAGTGGAAGGTCTTCTGCAGTTCCTCGGTCAGATGATGTTCCACCGGTTCGCGATCGGCGCCGACGCCGCGCTTCATCATGATCGATTCTTCTAGCCATTTCATGTTCTGTTCTCCGTCACAGTGCCAGATACTGGCGTATCAGTTGCTCATCCCCGAGTTGCGCCGGGCTTAACGTGTCCACGATGCGGCCTTTGTCCATCACGCAGCAACGCGTCGCGATGCGCTCGACCATGCCCATATCCTGCTCCACCAGCACCACGCCGATGCCCGTCTCGCGCGCGATCGTCAGCAGCGTCTCGCCGATCAGATCGACAATGGAAGGCTGGATGCCTTCCGATGGCTCGTCGAGCAGCAGCACCTGCGGCGAGCTGACGAGCGCCCGCGCGATGGCGAGCTGCTGTTGTTCCCCGCCGCTCATCGTGCCCGCCTTTTGCCGGTAGCGCGTCTTGAGAACGGGGAAGTAACCGACAACCTTCTCCCGCATCGACGCTGCCTTGTCGGGGTTCGCCTGCGCGCCGACCTGAAGGTTCTCCGCGACCGTCAGTGCGCCGAATATCTCGCGGCCCTGCGGCACATAGCCGATGCCTTTGCGTGCCCGCACATAGGGCTTTTCATGACCGATGGGCGCGCCGTCGAGCACGATCTGGCCCGCGTCGAGCTTGACGAGACCGATCAGCGTGCGCATCAGCGTGGTCTTGCCGACGCCGTTGCGTCCGATCAGCGCCAGCACGTCGCCGCGCCCGATGCCGAACGACACGCCGTTGAGCACGCGCCCGCCGCCATAGCCCGCTGCCACGTCCGCAACTTCGAGAAGTGCGCTCATGATTGCTTCCCCAGATAGACTTCGGCGACGTCGTCGCGCGCGAGGATCTCTTCGAGCGGGCCGTCGGCGAGCAGCCTGCCGCCGTGCAGCACCGTCACGCGTGTCGCGATCTGCCTGACGAAGGTCATGTCGTGCTCGACGACCATCATCGTCAGGCCGGATGCGGAAAGCCGCTTGATGAGTTCGCCCGTCGCATGCGTTTCCTCGATCGACATGCCCGCAACGGGCTCGTCGAGAAACAGCAGCTTCGGCCGCAGCGACACGGCCATCGCAATTTCGAGCCATTGCTTCTTGCCATGCGACAGATGGCGCGCAAGCACATGCTCTTCCTGTTCCAGCAAGAAGCGCTGCAAGAGTTCTTCGATACTTCCAGGCCGGTCGTCCTTCGCGCGATGCAGCGAGAGCTGCAAATGCTGACGTACACTCAGATCCGGAAAGACACCGGGTATCTGAAACTTGATGCTCATCCCCATACGGATGCGCTCGTGCGGCAGCACATGGCTCATGTCCCGCCCGAGAAAATGCACGCTGCCATCGGACGGTCTATGCTCCCCCGTGATGAGCTTGAAAAACGTGCTCTTGCCTGCGCCGTTCGGTCCGATCACGCAGCGGATCTCGCCCGCGTCGATCTGAAAGTCGATACCGTTGATCACCTGCACACCACCGAAGTGTTTCTTGAGCGCGCGGGTTTCGAGCAGCACGGTCACGATTTACCCTCCTCTTGCTTGAGCGGTTCGTCGAAACACGGACGGTTGCGGCCGTTACGAAGGTGGCCCTCACGCTCGAAGCGCCGCAATTGCCTTGCTACGAACGGCAGCAGGCCTTCGGGCGCGGCCAGCACGACGACCAGCAGGATCGCGCCCATCAGGATCAACGCGTACTGGCTGCCATATACCGCGAGATTCTGCGAAAGCCACACGAGCAACGCAGTGCCCGCAATCGCGCCGCCGATGCTCTTGCGGCCCGACGTAGCAACCCAGATCACGGGCATGGCCGCAGCCGTGAGGCCCATCGTCGACGGCGTGATGTACGAGCCCCAGATCGTGTACAGCGCGCCCGACACGCCGCCCAGTGTGCCGCCGAGCACAAAGACCAGCAACTGATGAAGACGGATATCGACGCCCAGCATTTCCGCGCGCTGCGGGTTCTCGCGGATCGCGATCAGGGTGAGACCGAAGGGTCCGTCGAGCAGCTTGCGCATGAACGCGTAGACGGCGATCAGCAGGAGCAGCACCAGATAGTAGAAGCTCGTGTTCTCCAGTGTGAGCGGCCCGCCGGGCCACGGAACCGTCAGCGGCGGCATGCCGCCCATGCCGTTGTAGCCGTTCAGGCGCGCTTCGCCGATCGCCCATTGCGGCCCCGCCGTCTGCGCCATGAAGGTTTCGAGTACGAGCGTCACCGATAACGTCACGATGCCGATGAACACGCCCTTGATGCGCCCGAAGAAAATCATGTAGCCGATCAGCGCCGCGACGACGACGCTCACCGCGATGCCCGCGCCGAGGCCGAGCCACGAATCGAACCATGTGTCGCCGAAGTTCAGCGTGAAGATGCCGTAGCTATAGCCGGCCAGGCCGAAGAACGCGGTCTGCCCGAACGACAGGATGCCGCCGTAGCCCCACATCGCCGCAAGCCCGACCGCGCTGAACGCCCACAGCAGACAGTAGGCCAGATTGCCGCTCGTGTTCGCGTCCACGAAGAGCGGCAGACACAGCGCCACGACCCACGGCACGTAACGCAGCGCACGCGATGCCGGGCCTGACGCAGCCAGTGGCGCTCGCGTCACCGATTGCTTCACCGATTGCTTCACCGATTGCTTCACCGATTGCTTCGCCGATTGCTTCACGTCTCCTCCCGCCGCAAGCGCATGAACAGGTTGCCGAGCCCTTGCGGCATCAACCGGATCACCACGATCACGGTGACGAGCAGGCCGATCTGCCCGAACAGCTGACCGTAGGACGCGGTGAGCGCGGCCTGAATGATTGCCAGCACGCCGGCCGCCGGCGTGGTGCCGGCAATGACATTTGCGCCTCCGACGACCACCGACACGAACGCCTGCACGATGAAGTTGCTGCCCATCGTCGGCACGGCCGTCATGGTCGGCGCGTAGAGCGCGCCCGTGAGTCCGGCAAGTCCCGCACCCAGCGCGAACGTCAGCGTGTAGAGACGATCCGTGCGCAAGCCGAGGCATTGCGCGATGCTGGCGTTCTGTATCGTCGCGCGCGCACAGACGCCGTAGTTGGTCTTGAAGAACAGTAGATAAAGCGCGAACAGAATGCAAAGCGCGATTCCCGGCAGCACCGCGCGATACGTCGAGAACGAATACTCGCCGAGCGAGAACGCGCCGAACGGCGTGCCGATACCTTCGAGCGACGGACCGGCGACGAGCAGCATGGTCTGCTGCACAATCAGGCTGATGGCCCACGTCGCCACGACGGAATCGAACAGGCGGTCATAAAGATGACGAATCACGAGCCGCTCGATCACGACGCCCGCCATGGCTGCAGCCAGCGCGCCGAGCAGCATCGCGAGCGGCAGCGGCATGCCGTGCTTGGCCGAGATGATGGTGACATACGCGCCGCACATGATGAACTCGCCATGCGCGAGATTGATGACGCCCATCATGCCGAAGATCACCGCCAGCCCGAGCGCGGCCAGCACCAGATACGCAAAGCTGTCGCCGAACTGATAGATCAGCGAATAGAGCACCGACAAGGTGGCCATGATTGCTCCACTTTCAGAGAACGGGCGCGCCCTTCGACCCATCCGGACGCGCCCGTTCGGGTCACGACTTCTTCGGCAGATTCGACGGCGTGTATTGACGGTGATCCGGCTTGTTCGGCAGATCGCAGCCCACCTTGCCGAGCCAGTACGGCTGCACGTCGTCCCATACCTTCGGAATCTCGACGGAATGGTCGTCCTTCACATGCACGAGAAAGATCGTATGGCTCGCATGATGGCTCTTCGGGTCGATGCAAACCTTGCCCTGCGCGCCTTCCGTACAGATGCCGCCGCTCTCGAGCGCCTTGCGCACGGCATCCTGATTGGTGGACTTCGCCTTTTCGGCGGCTGCCTTGTAGAGGTATATCGCGTCGTAAGCGTTGGCGGCTTCCTGATTGATGTATGGCTCGTTAGGGAACTTCGCGTGGAAGCGTTTCTTGAAGTCGTTGCTCGCGGGCGTGTCGACTTCCTCGACATAATTCGCGGTCACGTACATGTCCTTCAATGCAGGCGGTTTGAAGCGCTTGTGCTCATATGCCTGACCGACGTTCACCGAACTCGCCATCGGCAGATTCAGATGCGCCGAAGCCTGCTGCTCGTAGTACGACGCCTGATTCGCGCCGACCAGCAAGGTCACGACAAAATCAGGTTTGGCCTTCTGGATGTTCTGGATGGTCTGACCGAACTGCGATACCGACAGCGGGATGAATTCCTCGCCCACCATCGTGCCGCCGTTCTCCTTCACGATGTTGCGCACCCATTCGGCGGAGATCTGCCCGAAGTTGTAATCGGCGGCGATTGTGTACACCTTCTTGCCGAATTTCTGCATCATCCACGGAATCAGCGTCGAGAACTGCTGCTCAGGCACGGCGCCCGTCACGAAGGTGTTGGTGTCGCACACACCGCCCTCGTACTGGTTGTCGTACCAGTAGAGTTGATGCGCGCGATCCATGATGGGACGAATCGCTTCGCGCGAGGCGCTGGAGAACGCGCCGAAGATCACGTCCGGCTTGTCGGTCTGCACGAGGCGCCGCGCGAGTTCCTGAAACTTGGTGTTGTCCGATTGCGTGTCGTACGCGATGAGCTGGATCGGGCGGCCCAGAATGCCGCCCTTGGCGTTGATTTCGTCGACGGCGAGCTGCGTGGCGTGAATCTTCGGGATGGTCGCCAGCGCGAAGTTGCCCGACGCGTCTTCCAGCAGGCCGACCTTCACGGGTTCGGCGGCATCCGTGACATTCGTGACAAGCGACGTGACTGCAAGTCCTGCTATGAGGGCCAGACGCATCCAGCCGGACGGCTTAAGCAACATGCGGATTCTCCAGTAGTGGGCTCGAACTCCCGAAAATGCGAACAAAAAAAAAAGCCCCCTGACGAACACACGGTTCGTCAGGGGGCTTCTGTGCCGGACCCTCGGGCGGACATCGTTGTCGGGCCGCGAGGAATGGATGCAGTCTAAAGCGCCGATTTTTGCGTTGTCAACGCTGATCAAAAATCCTTTTGACGTCTGCGCGCGCGGGGAAACTATCGCCGATAGTGGCGACGGCCCAATCGCCCGAACTGATCTCACGCGCGGCGCGTACGTCGCCAACGCGGCGGACTGCATTTGCAACGGACTGCGCGGGGCAGCGACGCGGTGAATGACAGCGCGACGATATGGACCTTCTGCGCCGCAACCGCGTCGACGATATCGTGCAGCGGCGTCTGCAAGCCCAGTGGACGCATTCGCATGGAGAGCGTGAACATCGCTTCGGCCATCAGAATGCCGAGATCGCGCCCTTCGCCGGAGAGCGTCATGAGCAGCGCGCGCGGGCGGAAGCCGCGCCCGCGCACGGCGTCCGACAGCGGGCATGTCAGTTGCGCATCGTCAACTGAAGCGTCTCACTGAACAAGGGTTTTCATCAGCTCCGCGTGGCCTTGAGAACGCTTCGAGCCTTGTACTGGACATACTCCTCCTGCCTTGGAGAAGAAGCGACCACGCAAGCCACCGAGGCATTCAAGCGCCTTGTGGCGGTGGCAGGCGGAACGCGTGATTGCGCGAGCGATCCCTAGCCGCTGTTCATTATCCGCCGGGAACATCGCACGTTTGCCCTGGGTACCACTCGAGCAGCACCCTCTTATCCGCGGGTGGACTGCAAAACGTGGGTTCAGTCCGCATTTCCAAAAGGTCGCTTAGGAGCGCGCGCCATGCGTTTGCGTGACTTTGGCTCGCGGTTTCGATCTCCTGTGGCAGCGCTGTCGCGCGGACGGTCGTAACGCTCGGGCGGGACGTTCAGGTATCGGAGGCTGAGGAAAGCATAACAAATCACCGCAGCGGTGAGACCGAGCAAGATGTAACCGGTTCTGGACAATAGCAGGGCAAACCCGGTCAACACAAAGACGACGAGAGTGTTAACGACCAGTTGGCGCCGCAACTCGGGCCGCTCCAAGAAGTAGCCGTACTGCTTTCCAATGAAAAAGCAGACCGCCCCGATCACCGACAGTACCCGGAAATCGGATACCACCATGTCGTCCAAAGTCGCGTGCCGGATCAGGCTCGCTAAAATCGACAGGCCAATGAAGACGAAAAAGTGCGAGTACAGGACCGAATGGCCGGTCGTGAGCTTCTGCTTGGTAAGCAGGTGAAAACTGTCAAAGTAGACCCACCAGATGCCCGATATCATCACGAAGCCGGTGGCGGCCGTCAGCAGCCTCTCCACAGTCCAGTTGATGTTGGCTAGTCCCGTGGACAGGCTGCTTACGGACTCACCCAGCATGATAATCGTGAGCAGGCCCACACGCTCGATGAGATGCTCGGTATGCACAGGGATGACCTGGAGACGACGCGGCAAAAAAAAAGATGAACACGACCAGATCAAACAGTATTCCAAGGTAAAACACGACATATCGCTGTGGTGCCGGGAACAGGATCGAAGCGAGGCTGATGGTGGTGCCAGCGACGATTACCCAGCCAATTGCCATTGTGAGTGCCTCGCTTCCCTTATGGCGGTATCTGGACACGAAATACATGATGGCGACGATGTATTTTGAACCGGCGTAGCAGACGACGATGGCCTCAAAGCTAGTCAGGAATCGTCGGTCGATCAGGCCTGAGATGATGATCAGCAGGAATATGATGAACAGGGTTGCGAGCCGATGCTTCCGGTCATCGGCATCGAAGCGGTTGGCATACATCGTGTGGCTTGCCCAAATCCACCACAAAGGTATGAACACCAGGACGAATTTCCAGAACTGGAGTGGGTCAAGATGACCGTCGTGCGTGTGGCTCAAGATATGCGTCACGTCACCGATAGTCACCGCAAAAATCAGGTCGAAGAACGCCTCGAGCCAAGTGGTATGGCGATTGGACTCGAAATACTTTATGTTATGCATACCGCCTCTTTGTCGTGCTTGCGCCGGGTGGCACGTCCGCTAGTTGTCGCGATGAGAATTGCTGGACGAGGCGGCTTTTGTATTATCTAGTTCTGCTTACATAAAAATAGAAAGTGCTAAGAAAAGCTGACTACGCAAGGATTTAATGCATTGCGTCTGCAGTGGGAGATGCTCAACTTTTATGAACATAATGCAGCCCTCAAGAGGCCTCGCTTGACGCACGGTCAATTCAGCCTCGCGCGTGTCACGCGCGGCTGGGCCGTGTGACACCTCGCGCATTCCGGCTTGCCCCCCGGACACGTCGATAGCTAGTCATTAATCGGGATGTTGCGAGCAAAACAACGACCGCGGGACGTCCGCGCTCGCGTTTGAATCAAAGTCTTGAGATGACGCGGCGCCTCGGTTTGTGAATCCGGGTTGTCGGGTCGGGCTCGCTCAGGGCTAGGGCGACAAAATCCGAAGGGGTTCCACTTCTCTAAATCGGGAAGTATGGCTAGCCCCCTGTTTCCAGATGAAAGATTGAATATCGGATTGTCGACGGCTGATTTCAACCCTTGGCGTATTGGAACTCGGGGAGTTTGCTCAGCGCATCCTTGCTGGCGCCGTCCAATATCATTTTTGGTGTGATCTGCTTGAACCGCTGCACGGGAATAGCGACGCGGTGCGCGGCGATGCCGAGAAATCCGCCAACATCGATAATGGCCACAGAAAGTGACCCGTCGGGCGCGACAATCAGGTCGTCGATCCGTCCTATCTTTTCGTTTTTCTCGTTGTACACGTCGGTGTGGACTAGCTTCGATGCACGCCACCCCTTCGCCACGAGTTGCGTTTGCGTGACGCTCACGCCGAGAGGTACCGCGCCCGCGACCGGGGCCTCGGGCTGCTGCCCGATCGCGGGGCCGGCCGGGAACACGGTCGCCGTCACGGCGAACAGAACTGAGAGGATTCTTGTAGCCTTTTCGATTTTTGCATGCATGATGTACTCCCGATGCGCACTATTAAATAATGGGGCACCCTGCGCGGCCGCGGCCTCTTATGGGTGCAGCGGGCCGTTCGGCTTGCCGGAGAAATCGCAACGCTGGCAGCCGCGCGGTCTGTTGCTGAGTGCTATCAGCAGCACTTGAGTGATCAGGGTCTGCATAGGCCGGGCGGCAATGGAATCCACTGGTCTTTTCGGCTCGCGCGATGGCGGGGCCCTGTGACGACCACCGCGGCCCGTCCTGACAGCGCCGCGAACACGGCGATGAGCAGAATGGGCGTAATTCCAGCGCCGCTGGTGCTCCGATCTCAACCAAAGGTAATTTCACCCAGGGCGTCAGATTTTGCGCCGAACTGATTGCCCATGACGTCAAGCGTAAGCTCGCCAAGAGCGCGATTCTTTCTCTTTTCTGCCGAGATGTATCAAAAATCTGCAGTGTGAGCCGCGCCCGGACCGGTCGTGAAGCGCTGTCATAGCATCTCTAGCCGCCCAGAGGAATCGGTTATCGAGTCACATAGCTCGCGGCAAGGTTCGGCGGGTATTGTCAGAAAGGCGCAGCCGAAATCGTTAATACCTTTATTGCCGCTTGCAAGTGGAACGGGTCGGTGACCGTTTGCAAAGGGCAGCGCCGCCATTCGAGCACCAGTGCGAACAGTGATGCACTGTCCTCTTTTGGCCGGCATTACCCGCTGAGCTATGCCACCCCGAAATTCCGCTGGGGCAAGGAAATGTTTCGAACGCCAGCTTGTACCGCTCCGCTTGGGAAAGCGGGATGCTGGAATGCCGTTCTGCTCAACTCAAACGCAAGGATTAAATCGATAGCTGGCCAAGCAATAAAGAGCAAAAAGATACCCTCGGCAATCTACCTGTTTGCTTGAGAGGAACTTTCATGGCGAACGTTACCGCAGGTAGCAGCGATCTGAACAAGTACGACGATTTTCGTCGTGTTTCACTGGAACATACAGAACCTGAATGCGATGGGCCAGTCCAATCCGGCGCGCCGTATCGTCAATCAAGACTGGCATGCCGAGATCAGCGGTTTCATGCTACCTGAGCGGCGGAATGCGCGTTAGCTTCCCGCCGTTTGCAAACAACGAGTTCTCTCATGTCGATGGCGACATCGTTATCATGGGCCACGGCAATTACGGCGACCGGACCGCCAGGGATTCGGGTATATGTACAGCGCACGCTCACTGGCCCGTCTGCTGGTAGATGGGGGGCTCCCCAACGATTATGCCGGCACGATCATTGTGTGGAGTTGCGTCAGTCCAGGATTTGGTCCGCACCCCCGCCTTTCAGCGGATCGGGTGGAGTGACCCCCTGAGGCTGGGCATCGAGCGCGCAGCAACAGCTACAGCCAGAAGGACCGTCGGTTCCCGCAAAAGCAAGCGATATGACGTGACATACGCCTCGCTCGCCGAGGTCGTCTTGTGCCGTTCCACTTCCCGCGCATCAATGCTTTCCGTGGACGCCATGATGTTCCTTGCAAAGCGTGTGGGTCAGGTCGATTGATTCACGTGACGTCCGACGTGGGCGTTGTCAGCTGCGTTGCGCTTCAAAAGCCGGCCCCGCGCTCGCCTCGTGACGACGATAACCGCAAGGACCACTGGCCCTATCGCCAGACCTTCGGCAAGCTCCGGCTCGATAGGGAGATTCAACACGTGCATTGCCTTGAACGCCGCTGCCGCCAACGACAGCACGTAGTATGAAATTGCAGCCACCGACAGCCCCTCCACGGCGTGCTGGAGATGCAACTGGTTCCGTGCTGTGCGCTCCATGCCAGCAAGCAGCCGGGTGACATCCTTTTCCTGCGCAAGGTTGACTCTTGTACGCAACAGATCGACTGCTCGGGCGATCCGGGCTGCGATCTGTTCGTGACGCGACCACACGCTGCGACACGTCTCCATCGCTGGCGCAAAGCGGCGCTCCATGAACTCCTGGATCATCGGCATACCCTCAATTCGCTCCTCCCGAAGCTCGTTAATGCGGGCAAGTACCAGTTTCTCGTAAGCGCGCGACGCGCTGAACCGGCCACCCGATCCAGAGAGTGCCTCCACGCGGACGGCGAGGTGCGTCAGCTTGACGAGCAATTGCGAATCGTCGCTGTCGGTGGCTTGCACGTCCATGCTCTGCATCAGAGATTGAAGCGAGGAGTGAATATCGTCGAGCTCGCGTCCCATGCGACGCGCAATGGGCAGCGCAAGCAGCGCCATCATCCGGTACGTCTCGATCTCGTAGAGCCGTTGCAAAAGTCTTCCGCCCTGCTCTTCCCGAAAGCCTTCGTCGATGACGAGAAAGCGCATAAACCCGTCTGGCCGGACGTGCCAGTCGCAGAAGACCTGTCCACCACCTAAGACATTGCTGCCGACGAGAATTGGGCCATCGATCCACTGGCGTACTGCGTCGCGCGCCGAATCCACGCGGGGTCCTGTGATCAATTCCATACGGGATGCGACGAATCTGCTCCCAGCAAGCTGCCTGAACCAGCTCTCGGGAATTCCCCTGATGGCAACGTCGTCGAAGAGGTCGTCGTCTTCACGCGGGATAACGAACGTGAACGTGGAAAACTCGGTATGCCGTTCCCACTTTAAATACCAGCCACAGGGCGAAAGCACGGCATAGTGTGTGGCGCCATCCTCCGGGGCCGGAACTCCAGTGTCACGGCAGAGAGAATTCAGCAGCGTCTCGTGTATCGCGACGTTGTGCTCCGCGTAAATCGCGTAGTGCGTCAGCGAAACAGATTCGGCCACCTTCAGAAATGGGCGAGCATGCAATTCAGCTGCCAAAGTCGCGCGTAAGGGATGGTCCATGATCGGTATCGTTACGGGTTAGCTACTCACGCAGACAAACTTTTCTGCAACGAATCTGCTCGCTTTAACTATGGCAGACTCGTGCCCGCAAATAAAACTCATTGTTTTGATCGAAACCTTCAGTTTTTCTGATAGTGCGCACGCCTGGAACATCACTCAGCGTTCCATGCGTCCACGCCTTTAAAGAATGGGGGTTATTCGCCCGAGCTACCTACCGGCGCGAGGCCGGTTCTCCGATCATGAGACCCAAGACGAGCGAACTGTTCGCCTTCGTCACCCGATACCCCTGCGTAACTAACCGGAGACTCACCGTGTCGCTCCAGGACAAGCTCGACGCATTCAAGGCCGATTTCAAGGCGGCAAGCCGCCGTACAACGCGCCGCCCGAAATCCATCCGATCATGGAACGCGCGACGGCCGAACTGGTCGCTAGCGGGCAGGCAGCCCGCGCCATCAAGGCAGGTGAGCGTGTAAGGATCAGGACGGCAACGAAGTGTCGTCGGAAGAACTGCTTGCGAAGGGACCGCTCATTGTTACGTTCTACCGCGGTGTCTGGTGTCCGTACTGCAACCTCGAACTCCAGGCCATCAATGAAGCCCTGCCCCAGATCAAGGCGCTCGGCGCCAGCGTTGTGGCCATCTCGCCGCAGACGGCCGTCAACAGCCGCAAGTCTGTGCGTACGAACGAACTGGGCTTCCCGGTGCTGAGCGACGTCAGGAACGACACAGCAGCGGCGTTTGGTCTGCGCTTCAATCTGCCCGACTATCTGGTCGAACTGTACAAGAACCTCAAGAACGATCTGCCGGCGTTCAACGGCGACGCGAGCTGGACACTCCCGATGCCCGTCCGCTATGTGATCGGCCAGGATGGTGTGGTGCTGTACGCTGAAGTCAACCCGGATTACACGCACCGCCCCGATCCGTCGGAAATGCTTCCGATCCTCGAGAAAACCGTCAGCATCTGACGCCTCACCTGCCGCGCTGCCTCACGCGGCGTGCCCTTCGGTGTTTTTCGTGAGAAGCGACATGGCTGCACGCACTTTCCTGACACCGGCGCGACCAAGCGTATCGGCCGAGCGCTCTCAGAGCGTCGCGCGCGAGCCAGTCGTCAGGTGATCGGTCCCGCGCGCGACGATGCCGATTTCCCAGGCAATGTTGTGCGGGTCGACCTCGCAGACCACGACGCGCAGCGGCCGCGCTGGATAATCTGACGCGCCGGCATGCGATGGACGGCGTGGTGAACGACGTCAGCCTCGCGTGCCGGGTTGGCCGCTGGTTGCTTGAGCCAGCGCCTCCTCGACGAATGCAACGAATGCGCGGGCCCTCGCCGTCACCAGACGTCCCGAAGGAAAGACCGCCCACAGGTCGGCGGGTGGCAAGGTCCAATCGGTCTACACGGCCTGCACGTCGCCCGACGCCAGCTCGGGAGAAAACATCCAGTGCGAAGCGACGGCAAGCCCCATTCCACCGAGAACCGCGGTTCGCATGCCTTCGGCCGCGCTCACGCGGACGCGTCCCGTGACCGTCGTATCTACGTTGGTGCCGTCCTGGCCGAACGTCCATGTTTCGCCGCCGCCATGCTGCGAATAAACGATCGCCTGATGATGGCCAAGGTCGGCGGGCGACATCGGTACGCCGGCCCGCGCGAAATAGCCGGGAGTGCCGACGACGAGCCGCGGGCTTCGTCCGATGCGGCGCGCCGTCATCGCTGAATCCGCCACCGAGCCCATCCGCAAGGCGACGTCCATTCCCTCCTCGAGCAGATCGATGTTGCGATCATCGAGCACAAGGTCGATTTCCAGCTTCGGATGCCGACTCAGGAACGCGTTCAGTGAAGGCAACACGTGAAGACACGCGAACGTCACGGCCGCGCTCACGCGCAGCTTGCCCGACAGGCTGTCGGATGCGTGACGGACGACCTGTTCGGCCTCGTCGGCCTCCCTGATCGTGCGCTTCGCATGCTCGTAGAACCGCTGACCGGCGTCCGTCATCGTCAGGCCGCGGGTCGAGCGCAGGATGAGCCGCGCGCCCAGCCGCTCTTCGAGCTGCGCAACGGATCTGGAAATGGCCGGCTGGCCGACGTTCATCCGCTTCGCGGCGGCCAAAAACGAACCCGCCTCGGCCACGCTGATGAACATTTCCATTGCAGCCAGTCGATCCATACTGCGCTTCTCCCCTTCTCGTCGAGGTCCTTATTTCGCGGCGGCTGCTGTGCGATGATTCGCCGCAAACTCTCTGCGGGCGAAAGTTTCTCGCGAGAATCTCACGCATCACTGCTCGATCTGCTGGTTCCAGCGTTGATCCCATTGCGCGCGATGCGCGTTGATCGAATCCCAATCGACGACCGTCACCTTCTTCACCAGGTCGTCTACATTGCCGAGGCTCTTTTGCATGCCGGGCGTCATCGTGGCGTGCCCGTTGGTCGGAATCTGCTTGCCGGCAGAAGCCGCCTTAGATTGCGCCGGCGCGGACAACAGGAACTGCGCGAGCTTTTGGGCGAGTTGCGGATCAGAGTTGTTCTTCACGACGCACAGATCGACCAGCAGCAACACGGCGCCCTCTTTCGGATTCGCGTATGCAACGGGAATGCCCTTGTCCTGAAGATCGCCGACAGCCGTTGGCGTCAACGGAAAGAGGCCGGCTTCCCCCGTCTGCACCATCTCCGAGAGCTTGGCCGAATTCGGAATGTATTCGACGACGTTCGGTCCGACAGTACTCGACCATTTGCTGAATCCCGGTTCGACGTTCTGGTCGCTGCCGCCCATCAGCCGGTTGATCGCGAGAAATCCGTGCAGGCCGAACGTACTGCTCGACGCGGACTGAAACACCACCTTGCCCTTGTACTTCGGATTGGCGAAGTCCATCCACGAAGTCGGCGGCGCCCAGCCTTTCTCCGCAAACAGCTTCGTGTTGTAGCCGATGCCCGTCATGCCCAGTTGCACGCCCGCGCCGATGTCGTCCTTCATCCGCGCGAACGGATACAGCTCTTTCAGCACGGGCGAATCGTCGAGTTTCTGGCACACGCCCATGCTGACGGCGCGCGCCATCACGCCGTCATCGAGAAACGCGACATGGATCTGCGGACTGTTGCGATTCGCGAGCAGCTTGGCCAGCACATCCGATGACGTGCCCGGCACCACGACCACCTTCACGTTGTTCGCTTTCTCGAAATCGGGCAGCACCTGGCTCGTGTACGCCTTTTCCATCGGCCCGCCGTTCATGCCGATGTAGATCGTTTTGGTTTGCGACCAGGCAGGCGCGGCGGCGCCGACCGCGAACACGGCGGCCAGCGCCGCGACCTTGCTTGACAGCTTCATCGTGGGTCTCCTTGACATGACTAAAGAACAGCGGGAATGGCACTTCGATCGAAGCGGCCGATTGCGAACGCATCGAGCGGCGTCGACGTCTCGCCGTCGATGACCAGGTCGGCCAGCACCTCGCCGACTCCGGGTGCGAGCAGAAAACCGCCGCCCGAAAAACCGAACGCATGCAACAGTCGCGGCACCTTCCGGCTCGCGCCGATCACGGGATTGCTGTCGGGCGTCTCGCCTTCGACACCACTCCAGGTGCGAATCAGCAACGCATCGCGCAATCCGGGCAGCAACGCGCAGGCGTCTCGCATCACCGCACGCGTGGTTTGCGTCGACGGTTGCGCGTACTCGCCGTCACCGTGTCCACGCCCGCCGCCGATCACGCAGTTGCCGCGCTCGACCTGGCGCGCATATACGCCGCCGCCTACCACGCCGAGGTTGTGCGTGACGAAACGGGGCAGCGGCTCCGTTACCCACATGTTCGGATAGATCGGATGCATCGGCACGGACTCGCCGAAGAAGCCCGCCACGGTATTCGCCCACGCACCGGCGCAGTTGAGGAGCCAGTCGGCCGTGACGTGCTCGTCGCCGGCGCGAATCTGGAAGCGCGTGCCGTCGTGCGCGATGTCGATCAATGGCGTTTGTTCGCGGACCACCACGCCTGCCCTTTGTGCCGCGCGCGCAAAGGCAGGCGACACGAGGCGCGGATTCGCATGCCCGTCGCTCATGCACAACGACCCGCCCAGCACCGCCTCGCCGAGCCACGGAAAGCGTTTGCGAAACGTCGCGCCGCTCATCAGTTCGGTTGAGAGCCCATGCTCGCGGGCCATCGCGGCCCACGTCTCGAGCACGGCAAAATCGCTTTCGCGGCGCGCGAGACGCAGATGTCCAGACACAACCAGTTCCCCGTCGATGCCGATCAGTTCGGGCAAGCGGTCCCACACACGCCGCGCGCGCATCGCAAGCGGGAGTTGTTCGACGGGCCTGCCCTGGCATCGCACGCCGCCGTAGTTGACGCCGCTCGCTTGCGCGCCGCAGTAGCGCCGCTCGAACAGGCCGACAGACACGCCGCGCCGCGCAAGCGCGAGCGCTGCCGACGATCCGACGAGGCCACCGCCCGCGATGACAGCCTGATAGTGCACGGCATCACTCATCGCGCGCCTCCTCGGGAATCGCCGCGACGTCGTCGTCGAAGAGCATCGCAGCAATGGGAATGGGCTTGATGGGCGCCTGGCTGCGCAGACGACCGGCGCCCTCGAGCGAGCATCCCGTTTCGTCACTAAGAAGCGCGATGGCCGCCTCGCCGCACATGCGTCCCTGGCAGCGTCCCATGCCGATGCGCGTCAGTGCCTTGAGGCGGTTGATCTCGCTAGCCTCCCCTTCGCGGATGCATCGGCGCAGCGTGCCCGCATCGATCTCTTCGCAGCGGCATACGATCATGTCGTCGGGCCATTGCTTCGCCGGTCGTTGCGGCGGCGCGAAGGCCGCTTCGATGCCCGTGCGAAACACGGCGATACGCTTGAGACGCCGTTCGAGCGCCGCGGCATCGATGCCGTCCCGATGCAGTGGATGCGCGATGCCGAGATCGTCGAGCAGCGCGAGCGCTGCGCGGCGTCCCGCGAGTTCCGCCGCATCCGCGCCTGCAATCCCCGCGCCGTCGCCCGCCAGATAAATGCCCTGTACCGAACTGCGTCCGGCGGCGTCGCGCTCGGGCAGCCAGCAGCGGTTCAATTCGTCGAAGCGAAAACGGCAACCGGCAAGATCGGCTAGTTGCGTTTCCGGCCGCAGCCCGAAACCCAGGCCGACGGCATCGCAGGCAATCGAGTCGATGCGCGCCGTCACCTCAGCTGCTTGCGACGCGCGAAAGCGAATACCCGTCACGCCCTGCTCGCCATCGATGCCGACGAGCGTCACGCCGCGCAGCACTTTCACGCCGCGAGCCTTCAGCCATGCAACGTAATAGACGCCTTTTGCGAACATCGACGGCTGGCTCAGGAGCTTCGGCGTTGCGGCGACCTGCTTCGAGAAGCCGCTCGTGTCGAGCACGGCTTCGATCCGCGCGCCCGCCTTCACGTATTGATACGCAACCAGATACAGCAATGGCCCCGTTCCCGCCAGCACGACGCGCCGCCCGATCGCGCACCCTTGCGCCTTTAGCGCGACCTGTGCGCCGCCGAGCGTATAGACGCCCGGCAAGGTCCAGCCGGGGATCGGCAGCACGCGATCGGTTGCCCCGCTCGCGATGAGCAGATGCGTGAAGGGCACGCTGATCTCGCGGCCATTGCACAGCGTTTCGAGCCGGCGCGGCTCGCATGCCCATACAAGCGTTTCAGGTCGATAGTCGATGCGTGGAAGAATCTCGCGCATCGCCTGATGCACGGCATCGGCCTTGCCCGACTCAAAACCGTAGAGCGCCGCCCTGGTACGCTGGAAGCCCGAATCCGCGGGCGGTTGACGGTAGATCTGTCCGCCCCAGCGCGCGTTTTCATCGAGGACGACGGGCCTGAGGCCCGCCGCCGCCAGCATTTGCGCGGCGCGCACGCCGGCAGGCCCCGCGCCGACGATCACCACCTGCTGGTCGCCGTTCATCGCGTGCTCCCTGCGGCGGATGCCGCGCCGTTCGTCACGACGCGCATGCCCGGTTGAACGAGCGTCGAACAGGCACGTATGCGCGCACCGTTCTCGCAGCGCACCCAACAATCCTGGCAAGCGCCGATCAGGCAAAAGCCCGCGCGCAGTTCGCCGCTGAACTCGCTACGGCGTACGTGACGTTGCTGCGTGAGCAGGGCCGTCAGCACGGTGTCGCCCGTCAGCGCGCCGACCTCCACACCATCGATGAAAAAGGACACCGGCGCGCGTTCGGACTCGGCCACGCGTAGCAACTGGCTGTTGGGACTGGTCATGTGAGCGGGAGCGGAAGAAGCCATCAGTGCTGGCCGATCAGGATGCGGTTGAGACCGTAGACGCGGTCGAGCAGCAGCATCGCGCCCGCCGTGATGAAAATGACGAGCGCCGACACAGAGGCCATCATCGGGTCGATCGATTCCGTCGCGTACATGTACATGCGCACCGGCAACGTGACCGTCTGCGGCGACGTGATGAAGACCGACATCGTCAATTCGTCGAAGCTGTTGATGAACGCCAGCAGCCAGCCGCCCGTGATGCCGGGCAAGATCATCGGCAGCGTGATGCGGCGAAACGTGGTCCACGCATCCGCGCCCAGCGACGAAGCCGCGTGCTCGATGCTGCGGTCCATGCCGCTCACCGACGCCAGCACGAGGCGCATCACGAACGGCGTGATCACGACCATGTGCGCAAGAATCAGCCACGCGAACGAACCCGTTGCGCCGATCAGCGCGAAAAAGCGCAGCATCGCGATGCCGAGCACCAGCCCCGGTATCACCAGCGGCGACAGCAGCAGCGCGTTCACGAAGTTGCGCCCCGGAAAGCGTGCACGGCCGACCGCGAGTCCCGCGGGCAGCGCGATGACGAGCGACAGCGTCGCCGACGCAAACGCCAGCTTCACGCTATTGAGGAAAGCGGTGATGAAGTCGGGGTAGTCGAGAATCGCGCGGAACCAGCGCAGCGAAAAGCTGTGCGTCGGCAGCGTGAGCGTTTCGTCCGGCGTAAAGGCGACGAGCACGACGATCGCCAGCGGCGCGAGCACGAAGAGAATCACGAGCGTATGGAACGCGAGTGCGATAGGGCCGTTCTTGCGCATGATGAGTTCGCCTGGTGTTGTTTGCCCGTCGATATCGGTCAGCCCATGCTGCGGGCGTAGCGCCGTTCCAGCACGCGATAGTAGGTGAGCATCACGACGAGATTCGCGACCAGCAGCAGCACCGCGATCGTCGCGCCGAGCGGCCAGTTCATCGAACTCAGGAACTGGTCATAGACGGCCGTGGCCGCCACTTTCAGGCGGCGTCCGCCGAGCAGGCCCGGAATCGCGAACGCGCTCGCCGACAGGCCGAACACCATCAAGCCGCCGGACAGGATGCCGGGCACGAGCTGCGGCAGGACGATCCGGCGCAGTGTCGTCGCGGGCGACGCCATCAACGACAGCGCGGCGTTCTCCGTCTGCGGATCGAGCCGTTGCAGCGCGGTCCAGACGGGGATCACCATGAATGGCAACATCACGTGCACGAGCGCGATGACGATGGCGAACGTCGTGTATTCGAGCTTGTACGGCCCGAGCCCGAAGACCGCGAATGCCTGGTTCACGAGGCCGTTGGTGTTGAGCAGCATGCTCCAGCCGAACGCGCGCACCACCACCGATACCAGCAGCGGCGCCAGGATCACGAGCAGGAAGATGGACCGCCAGGGATCGCGCATGCGCGACAGCACATAGGCTTCAGGCGTGCCGATCGCGACGCACAGCACCGTCGTCAGCAACGCGATGCCGAAAGTACGCAGAAAGATCGTATGGAAGTACGACGAGCCGAGCACCTCGACGTAGTTGTGAAGTCCGAACGCCGCAATCGGCCCGCTTGCGGGATCGAAGCGGTAGAAGGTCAACGCGAACGTCATCGCCAGCGGCACGAGAACGAGGGTCGCGAAGAGCAGCAGCGCGGGCGCGCTCATCAGCCAGAGCGGCAAGAACGCGCGCCCCGGCGCGCGGACTGCGCGGCGGCTTGCGCCTTGCGTCGCGGGCAGCGTGCTATCCATTGGCGCGCTCCTCTCCGATCAGGCGCATCGCGCCGCTATGCCAGTCGATACCGACTTGCGCCCCTTCCGCAAACGGCTCGTTGCCCTCGTTCTGAGAACACACGAGCATTTCGCCGATGCGGCTGTCGAGCCGGTAAAGCCACTGGCTGCCGAGAAAAAAGCGGCTCGTGACATTGCCCGCAAGACGCCCTGCATCGGGCGCGCACAGGCGCAGTTTCTCGGGGCGGATGCAAAGCGTGACGTCATCGCCGACATCGATTGCCTGGCCGTGTGCCGACAGTTGCGCGAGGCTCCCCGTCTCTGCCAGATCGTGCCCGAGGTCAATCCGGATGGCGTCGCCGTCGCGCGCGATCACCTTGCCCGCCAGCATGTTCGCCTTGCCGATGAACTGCGAGACGAAGCGGTTTTCGGGCCGCTCGTAGGCGCGATACGGCGTATCGATCTGCGTGATGCGCCCCGCTTCCATTACGACCACCCGATCGCTGATCGACAGCGCTTCCGACTGGTCGTGCGTGACCATGATCGTGGTCGTACCGATCTTGCGCTGGATCGCGCGCAACTCGAACTGCATGTCCTCTCTGAGCTTCGCGTCGAGATTCGACATCGGCTCGTCGAGCAGCAGCACGGGCGGCGCGATCACGACGGCACGCGCGATTGCGACGCGCTGCCGCTGCCCGCCCGACAATTCACGCGGAAAGCGATGCGCGAGCGTATCGAGCCGCACCAGCGCGAGCGCTTCTCGCACGCGGTCCTCGCGCTCGGCTTTGTCGACGCCGCGCATCTCCAGCCCAAAGCTCACGTTCTGCGCGACGCTCATGTGCGGAAACAGCGCATAGCTCTGGAACACGATGCCGAGGCCGCGCCTGTTCGGCTTCATGTGCGTGATGTCGCGGCCATCGAGCGTGATGCGGCCCCGGGTCGTGTCGATGAAACCGGCGATCATCTGTAGCGTGCTCGTCTTGCCGCAGCCCGACGGGCCGAGCAGCGAGACGAACTCGCCCTTTTCCACCGACAGGTTGATGCCCGTGACGGCGTGCAGCTCGCCGAACGACTTCGAAACGTCAGTCAAAGTGAGAAACGACATGGTCTGGCCTTTCGGTGCGCGGGCACCGGCTGAATCGACGGGTGTCTGTTGAACCGACTCTAGCTAGCCAAATTCCCGACCGTCAATTCGAAATTCCGATGGACGATATAAACGTGCGTTTTCTTTCGTTGAATGGAATACATGCTTGCTTGGCACCTGGAAACGTTCCGCTATGCGTTGTCAGTGAAAGTACCGAATTGTAGCTTCCGGCGGTTCTGCACGCGTGTCCGGCCGGGCTTTGTTTTTCGACACGAACTTCGGCTAGTATTCCGTTTAGTGGAATCTTGACCGAGATCATCGATGAAACCTTCGAAGCAACCCGGCACCGCGCAGCCCGACGCGCCCGGCACGGGCATGTTGCAGCGTGCGTTCGCCGTCATCCGCGTGTTGGGCGAGATTCAGCCCGAAGGCGGCCGCGTGACGCGCATCGCGAAAGCCGTCGGACTCACGCAGGCCACGGTGCACCGCATCCTGCATGCGCTGATCGCGGAAGGTGTGGTCGAGCAGGACCAGAACACGAAGCTCTATCGGCTCAGCGTCGACTTCTTTGCGCTTGCTGCGCAGGCAGGCAATCCGAGCGGGATGCGCGCGCTGTGCCGTCCCGCGTTGCTGCGTCTGTGCGCGAGCCTCGGCGACACGATTTTTCTGCTTGTCAAAAGCAGTTTCGATGCTGTGTGTCTCGACATGTGTGAAGGGCCGTTTCCGATTCGCTCGTTCACAGGGGATATCGGCGGGCGCGTCGCGCTGGGCATCGGACAGGGCAGTCTTGCGATTCTGGCGTTCCTGCCCGAAGCGGAGCGCGAAGAGATCATTCGCTTCAACGTGCCGAGGCTACGCAGCTATGGTGTGCTCGACGAAGTGTATTTGCGCACGGAGATCGAGCGCGTCAGGCAACTCGGCTACGCCGGACGCAACAGCGGCGTACTGGAGGGAATGGCGGGCGTCGCGGTGCCAATCATCGACAGAACCGGTTGCGCGGTTGCCGCGCTGAGCGTCGGCACGTTGTCCGCGCGACTGGGCGAAGACCGCTTGCCGATGGTCGTCGAGTTGCTGAAACGACAGGCGGATCTCATCGGTCCGCAGGTCAATCCGTTCGATGTCGCAATGCGCCGTCCGATGCACGGACTCACGCGTGCAATGACGACCGAGCCGATCGCTTGACACGCGAGCCGGGTCGGTCTACCAGGGCTTCCAAAGTTACGTCGCAATCTTCAGCGCTTGCGAGAAATCCGCGATCAGGTCGTCGATATCCTCGATACCCGCCGACAGCCGCAGCATGCCGTCGGAAATGCCCATCGCCTTGCGCGTTTCGGGACCGGCTTCAAAAAAGATCGTCGGCGCGACGGGAATAATAAGCGTCCGCGTGTCGGCGAGACCGGTCGCCTTGATCGGCAGCTCGAGCGCGTTGACGACTTCGATCATGCGCGCCGCGTCAAGCAATTCGAACGACAACAGCCACGACGCGCCCTTGAACAGCGCTTGCGCGATTCCGTATTGCGGATGGCTCTTCAAGCCGGGATAGAACACCTTGCCGATGGCTTTGTGTCCTTCCAGAAACTGCGCCAGTGCGAGCGCGTTGTCGCTGCTTTGCTTCACGCGCAAGGCGAGCGTTTCCGCGCCCATCGCGATGGAATGCGCCTGCTCCGAGGACAATGCCGCGCCCATGTCGCGCAGCCCCTTCTTGCGGATCTGCAAAAGCCCCTGCTCTTTCGCTGCCGAGCGCCGATAATCATCGGCGATGTTCGGATACGCGCTCCAGTCGAACAGGCCCGTATCGGTCACTGCTCCGCCGAGTGCGGCGCCATGGCCTGCGATCGTCTTCGTCAACGAGTTGACGACGAGGCTCGCGCCGACCGCCTTCGGCTTGAACAAGGCTGGCGAGGTAATCGTGTTATCGACGACATACGCGATGCCGCGCTCGCGGCACACGTCGCCGATGCCCTGCAAATCGGGAATCTGCGTGCCTGGATTCGCGATGGTTTCGACGAACACCATGCGCGTATTCGGCCGGATTGCGTTCTTCACGTCCTCGACGGCGCTTGCATCGACGGTCGTGACTTCGACGCCCAGCATCCGCAATGTGCCGAACAGGCTGTTGGTGTTGCCGAACACATAACGGCTCGATACCAGATGATCGCCCGCGCGCAGGAGCGTCAGGAATGTCGCGGTGATCGCGGCCATGCCGGTGCTGAAGCAGACCGTGCCGACACCTTCTTCGAGGCCCGTGATCTTGCGCTCGAGCGCGGCAGTCGTGGGTGTGCCCTGCCGCGCATAGTTGAAGCCGCCCTTTTTGGTGCCCTGGAACACGCCGATCAGGTCCTCGACGCGCTCGAAGCCATATTGCACGGACGTATGAATCGGCTGATGCACGCCGCCGTGCTCAGTGCCCGCAATCCTGTCGCCGTGAACGATGCTCGTGGTGAAGCCTTGCTTGTCCATCCCTTCTCCGCCTCTCAAGTCGAATGTTTCCGGCCGATTATCTCCCGTAACTCATGGCCGCGAAATGTCCATCGCCGTCCCCCGAATTCTCGAAATTCGCGAACGGCAAAAGCGAATAGGCTCGGCGGGAAGGCGAAGACGAATTGTAAACGGAGCGTTAGCGAAGGTCTGCAAAAGACCGGGCGTTGACGCGTGGTTGGACTCAATCGCACGTCATGCCCTGCGCCGCCTTCCGATATTCAACTGCGAGGATCGCAATTATGTACGTTCTCCGAGGACACTGTGTGTGTTCTCGCTGCCCTCGGTATATCTGGCACAACGACCGCAATGCGTATGGCGGTTTTCCGAGCGGATGCGCCATCCAGATGGCGCGGTGCAGTTGATGTTGTCAACCAACGAAGCGCGTTGCAGCAGCAGTGGATGAAGGAGCCGCAGTGGTCGCACTGATTCATCATCTTTTAGCGGCAAATCCGGGTAAGCGCCGGGCCACAGCCACGCTGCGACGTGCGCGACGCGGCCAGCGGGAGCGCCTTTAGCCAATTCCTCCGTCTGTATTGGCACCCGATCCTCCTCACGTCATTTTGGCGTTGCAAAGGGCAGGCATATCAAACGCCTGGACTTGTTCCAATCCCGAGATTTGCGGCCCATAATCTGGATCACCTGCCACTGGCGGCCCGTTCAGAAGCATCGGAAGCAGGGCTCGAAATGTCTAACGAATCATCGGCTCCCCCCTTCGCAGGGCAGCCCATACCATCACCGATCAGTTGGGAGGGATCTGATGAATTCCTCGAAAATCTGCAAAGGGTGCTGGCAAACCCTACACCTCCCGGTGGCGTTGCGTGGTCCGTTTTCTATCCCGTATCGAATGGTCGGTCTACGGCCCAGCCGGATGAATCCAAACCTCTGCACGTTCTGCGAGTTAGCCTTCACCCGTATCATGAAGGCCCGAAATATCACCATCAATGCCACCGTACTCTTCGCTGATCTAAGAGGCTACACAACCGCTTCCCAACACCTGGCTCCAGATCAAATGTCGTTAGCTCTGGATGCGTTTTATGACGAGTGTGCCGAGGCGATCTGGGAGTATGACGGATTGCTAAACAAGACAATCGGCGATGCCGTTATGGCGGTATTCAATTTTCCGATCCGACAGGAAAATCACGCAGCACAAGCATTGCGCGCGGCGCGACAGATGCAGCGCCGCTGGGGTGTCCGACGAAACAAGCTTTCAAAGGATCTCGACCTGACTGAAGGGGCGCTGTCTATTGGCGTTGGTATCGCCAGCGGTAATGTTAGCTTCGGTGAATTTGGTCAGTCGCATCGCGATTTGACGGCAATTGGCACGGTCGTCAACACCGCTGCCCGCGCACAGTCCGTCGCGCGAGCGGGTCAAATTCTGGTCACGAGCGCCGTTCGGGACCAATGCGAGAACGCTGTCAGCAACAAGGGGGTGAATTACGACCTGAAGGGTTTTGCAGCGCCGACCGAGCTCTATGATGCCGCGGAATGCAATGGCGAGCGCCGGGTCTAATGGATCGACCTTATCGCACAGGTGGAGAGTGGTGTGATGCTGAAAGACGAAGTCAGACAGCTTGAGAGATCGGTCAATACGCTCATGCGTCTCCCGTCGATGTTCCGTCGTGAAGACTGGACCGCAAAGTTCCTCTCCATCGCGGGCTCGAGAAGCTCTTTATCGGTCATGGAAAACTTGAAACACGGCGAGTGGCACGCTCCGCACGTAGCGAAGCTTCCGCTTCGCGTCGACCGGGCCGAGCAGCAACGAATCAATCCGCGCCGGGCCGCGTGCGATATCACTCGCCACGAAATGGTCGCGCTTCCGCATTAGGTCTTCAGCCAGCCGGTTGTCCGGCCTGAGCGGTACGCTGCATCAACGCGCCTGCCAACGATGCCTTCTAGCGTAATACGCCCCCTTCAGTTTCATTCTCCGGGTTGCACACCGCTCGTCCTGCTGCGTGTAACGCGTACCTGGCTGACGTTAAGCGTCAGTCGATATCCGTTATCGCGACGTCACTGAAGCGGGCGTCGCCGCCTTCTGCGAAAACGCGGACATGATTGTCGCCGGCTGCGGGGAAGATCAGGTCCGTGACGACCGCGCGCCCCCGATCGGCAAACACCTCAACCGAATTGCGGTCAATCACCACCTGCAGATCGAGCCTGCCGTCGTTCAATGGCAGGTTGACAATGTGTGCCTTACTGAATGCGCCCGAAAACCAGGTGTTGCCCGAACGCGACCGGTCCACGATCAGCGTCTGCATACGAGTGTCGTAGAAGATCCGCGTACCCACGTCACCACTGGCGGACGCGCGCACGATCAGACCGACGCGCTGTGCCGTGTCGGGCCGGATGGTCATCCTGATGTTTTGCACGGAGCCGCGCGCCGGCCGCGCAAGGTCGCGCGTGGCCGACGACACGTCGATTGCGTCGATGCGCGTTGCGGGAAGCTGTTTCACCATCGACACGTACGATGGCGGCGGCACGGATATCAGTTGCGGCCTGCCGTCGATCGTCTTCAGCGCGAGTTCGCGCGGCAATGCCATCGCGCCCTTCCACGGCGCGGTCGGCACATGACTCGCGTAGTCCCAGTTGCTCATCCAGCCGATCGTCACCGCCTTCCCTGACGGCGCGTTCGAGAACGTCCCTGCCGCGTAGTAGTCCGCGCCGTGATCCAGCCAATGGTACCGCGCGGGATCGGAGCCGGCGGGCGCAACGTCGTCTGCTACGAAGCGTGTGCCGTCGAACTGCCCGACAAAATACATTGCGCCCGATCCACCTGCGATCGACCATGGGTTCACGTTGACAATCATCACCCACTTCAGTCGCGACGGGTCGCCGTCGAGTGGCAGGGCGAACAGGTCGGGCATTTCCCAGAGCGCGCCCCGGTGCGGCACATTAGGCAACGTGAAGTCGCTCAGAAACGTCCAGTCGATCAGATTGTCGGACCGGTAGAATTTGACGACGTGCGCATCGGCGACAACGGTCGCCATCAACCAGTAGCCACCCGGTGCGAACCAGGACACCTTGGGATCACGAAACTGCTTTGACTCGGGACTTAGCGTCAGCACCGGGTTGTGCGCGTACTGACGCCAGGTCACGCCGTCATCGGTACTGTATGCAACCGACTGCGCCTGAACACCAGCTTCATGACGGGAGCCCGCCTTGTAGACACTCGTATAAAGCGCGACGAGGGGCGGCGTCTTTGCCGTTCCGAACCCCGACGTGTTGCGGGCATCAACGACGACCGAGCCGGAGAAAATCTCCTCGCTCTGGTTCGCAGGCAGGGCGACGGCATGCTCTTCCCAATGAATCAGGTCGTGGCTCGTCGCATGGCCCCATGACATGTCGCCCCAGAAGTTCCCATGCGGGTTGTACTGATAGAACAGGTGATACAGGCCCTTGTAGTAGACGAGGCCATTGGGGTCGTTCATCCAGTTACGTTGTGGCGTGTAGTGAAGCGCGGAGCGCCATTGTGGCGTATCGGCTGTGCTTGCCGCAAAGCAGGAAGACGGCGGCGCGCATGCTGCGACGGTCGCGGCCAGCGCGGCAAAGAGCCACGATGACAGCACGGGCGGCCTGAAGAATCGGTGTTGCGGTGCTTGCATCGAATGTCTTTTGATCAGGAAGGCATCATGGCCCGGAAGATCCGCACACGACCGTGCCGTGCCGGCGGTTTCCGGCAGTCAGGCCGCGGCGCGCGGTCTCGCGTAACGCTCGGTTGACCGTATTAACGTGCAGACCCAGGAAATCGGCGAGCAGACGCTGCGGCGGCAACGCCTCACCAGGTTGCAACGTGCCCGCGTCAATCGCAGCTTCGATCTCGTGAGCCACGGCCAGATACACAGGGCGCGTGCGGGTGGTCAATTCGGGAATCCAGAACTTCATGCGGCACTCGTAAGGAGCCGGCGCAAGGAATGTCCTCGGCTCAGGCGGATAAGGCGGATCGGGACCGTCGAGGCTTGCAGCAAGCGGTGGCCGCAAGCCTCACGAGCAGGCTTACTGGCTGTTGCCGCCCTGCCCGTTGCCATTGCCCGGCGCCGACTGGTTCGCGGGAATGTCACCGTAGCCGCCCAGGCCGCCCTTGCCGTATGTGCGGTCCACGACCGTCGTGTCACCCTTGATGTTGATCTTGACGGTCGGCGCAAGCGTTCCGCCGCGCCGCGGGCCGATTGCATCGATAAACGACTCGACAAGACCACCCGGCATCACATAGTGCGAATACGACTGGAACTCGCGCGGATTCTGGTTCGGGTCCTGCGCGTACGGCGCACCGGCCGGCGCCGAAAAGTCGGTAGGGTTGCCGAGTACGAGACCGCTGCCGCCGTTCAGGGGCAAGAAGTCGCTGCGAATACCGTTGCCGACGAAGCCGTACACGCCATCTGGTCCGTCGACGCCCGCTGCCATCGTTGTGCGATGGCTGATCGTGAACAGGTAGTATTTGCCGTCCTTCAGGTAGATCTGCGGCCGCTCGGTTTGATCATCGACGCAATTCGCCGACAGGATCGGTGGCAAAAACTTCCATTGGGTCAGTTGCGGATTCGTCGCGACCGCGAGACCGACGTTGGCCTTTTGATACACCGCGCCCGAGTTCATCACGGCGTTCAGGTCTTCCCGTTGCGGATCGTTCGGCGCGTAGCCGAGGTCGGCTTCTGTGCAGGTGCGCGCGCCGCGCGGGCCGCCCGTGTTGCCTTCGAACACCATGTAGGTCTTCCCGGGATGGGCGGGATCGGTGAACACAAACGGATCGCGGTACGAGAAGTAGGTGTTCTGCTCGCCGGTCTGGTAGTAGGTGCCGTCCGGCTTGAGCAATGCCTCGTGATCGTCGAAGCCTGAGAACCACACGTGACTGTCGTCGGCGTGGATGTGACCGTCGGCGCGCGTGATGATCGCCTGCGGCGGCGTAATGTCGGCGCCGCCGGGGGCGGACCGGTTGAACGACGTCGCGGTGTAGTAGAGGCTGACGTTGTCGCCGTGCGTGAGACGCGCCGAGCCCGACCATTCGGCGTTATCGGTCATGGGCGACGTGCCGAATACCTTGACGCTCGCGCCATCCGGGAACAGATGACCGCCCCAGGTCCAGCCGCCGTTCGCGGGCCGCTGCGATGCGGGGATGCCCGCGCGGCGGTAGAAAAACCCGATGCGCGCGTGAACGTGACGGTCGTCGAACGTATAGCCGGCATGTGGATCGGCCGTCAGCGAGAAGATCACCTCCCAGCCCTTGTATGCCAGCTGGTTCGCCTGCATGTCGGCCAGCGGCCACGTGTCCCACACCCAGACGTTCGAGTTGATCAGCGGGAAATCCTGCGGGATGTCCGGCATGGTCAGCGAAAGCGGCAGTGAGTTCTTGTCGGTCGCCGAGGCGGCGTGCGACTGCGCCTTGATCTGACGGATATCGGCACGCGTCCAGCGCATCGTGAAACTGCTCTCGGGGTCGTACGCCTGCTGAGAATGCGGTGTCGGCGTCGGAAAGCCCGGCGTCGCCGTCTGAGCCAGTGCGGGTAGCGAAGCGGCCGACAGCAAGGCCGCCGACAGCAGGCGCCTGCGCAGGCGCGGGTTGATCGGGAAGGTTTGCGCGTTATAGCCAGCGTACATGGAGAGCGTCCTGTAAGTCGTTTTGAAAAGTTCCAAACCGGTTTGGATAGTAGATCAAACCGGTTTGGAAGTCAAAATTTCGCTCAAATTTGGTATGCTGACGGTGTTTCTCATCCCGACGTACGCGCGTGTTCATCGGGGGTGACGGGAGCCGCGAGGGGGAAAAGTGAAAACGAATCTGAAGGCGCTGGCCAGCGCCTTAGGTCTGTCAAGGACCACGGTCAGCCGTGCGCTGAACGGCTATGACGATGTCAGCGAGGCAACCCGCCAGCGAGTGATCGAGGCCGCCCGGGCGCTCGGGTACCAGGCAGACTCCACCGCGCGCAGGCTGGCGACGGGCCGCGCTGACGCGATCGGCATCGTGTATCCGTTCGGTGCCGGGGATCTGGGCGATCCACGTTTTTGCGAGGTCGTCGCGGGCCTTACCGAGGCGCTCGGCGAACACGACATGGACCTGATCATTGCATCTGCCCGGCAAAACGCGGAACTGGAGACGTATCGCCGGCTCGTCGAAGGCCGGTCGGTCGACGCGCTGATCGTGGCGCGCACGCTGATGGACGACAGGCGTATCGCGCTTCTCCAGGAGTGGGACTTTCCGTTTGTCGCTTACGGCCGGACCCATAGCGCGCGGCCTTACTGGTGGTTCGATTTCGACAACGAAGCGGGTGCACGAGCCGCGACGCAGCGGTTAATCGACTTCGGCCACCGGCGCATCGCGCTGATCAGCGCGCCGCTTGCCATGACGTTTGCGGTCCAGCGCCGGGAGGGCTTTGTGAGCGCGTTGCAAGACGCGGGCATTGCACCCTTGCCCGAGCTGATGATCGAGTGTTCATTCGACAGTGCAGGCGGCCACGCTGCGGCGACCGCGCTGTTGAACCTGACCGAATCACCAAGCGCGGTGCTTGTGGACAACAACCTCGCAGGCACGGGCGCCTTTCGCGCGCTCGTCGATAGCGGGCGCAAGTTGGGCAGCGACGTCTCGTTGATCGTCTATGACGGGGTGCCCTCGGATGTCTCGCATCCGTACACGGTAACCGCCGTGACGCAGCCGACGGGCCACGCGTCTGGAAAAGCCATGGCCGAACTCGTGTTGGACGCCATCAGGGACCGGGAACGTTGTGCGCATCGGCTTGCGTTACCCCGCATCGATCCGGGTGATACGGACGGCCCGAGAAGTTGATTGCAACCCGACATTGTGACGGGACAGCGTAAGCCGGAGCATGGGTTGCGACGACGCCCACGAAGGGAACACCTGCCATGCTTCAGTGCGATCAGCATAGACTGCCGTCCCGGCGGGAATGGGGGCGTACACTGGAACATGCCGGGCGGCCTGATATCCGCGGCTTTCGAATCGATCCAGCCATGCTTGATAAACAACGCCGTCAATTCATCGTTGGGAGCGCGCTCGGTGCAGCGGGGTTAGTCTGGACGAACGCGTTATGCGCGGCGAGCCGCAGCGACACGATCGCACTCGTGCTGAAATCCATGTCCGATCCGTTTACGAGAACGATGATCGATGGCGCCCAGACGTTCCAGAAGCACTACCCTCATCCGTTCCAGCTTGTCGTGGATGGCTGCGCAACCGAAACCGATGCCGACGGGCAAATAAGCATCGTCGGCAATCTGATCTCGCAACGCGTCAGCGCAATCGTCCTGGCGCCGGCAGATTCCAAGGCGCTGATTCCTGTCACGAGCGAGTGCATAGGACGCGGCATCATCACGCTCACGATCGACAATCCTCTGGACCCGGATGCGCTGAACGCCGCAGGCGTACATGTACCGTTCGTCGGACCGGACAACCGTCGAGGCGCAAGGCTGGTTGGCAGCTATCTCGCGAGTAAGCTTCACGGTGGCGATCAGGTCGGCATCGTCGAAGGTGTGCCGGGAAGCCGCAATGCGCAGCAACGCACGGCGGGATTCACAGATGAGATGAAGGCTGCGCATGTCCAGGTCGTTGCGCTCGAAGCCGGTGACTGGGAGTACGACAAGGGCAGATTGGCAGCGTCGACGATACTCGCACGAAAACCGGAGATACGTGCCCTCCTGTGCGGCAACGACAATATGGCCATGGGAGCGGTCGACGCCGTGCGTGCTGCGAAAAAAACGGGAGCGGTCTTTATCACCGGATATAACAACAGCGATGCGATCAAGCCGCTGCTCAAAAACGGGAGAATTCTTGCGACGGTAGACCAGTTCGCGGCCAAGCAGGCCGTGTACGGCGTCGACGTGGCTTTGCAGGCGTTACTGCAACAGCAAAAACAGGGCGACTTGCCCGCGTTCATTCAGACGCCATTGACGCTGGTTACACGCACCAGCGCCTGACAATCGCAACATTCTTTGACCATGAGCGAAACGCCTCTCATGCCGCAGGGCCGCGATCTCAGTCTGCAGCACATCGGCCTTGGCGTGTTCACGGATTACATCGTCGCTATCTGAAATACCCCCTGCGCAAACCGATTACGTCGCGAGCGTCGTTTTCGACACAGCGACCTTCGGCTCGTCGACGCGCTTTCCAACCACCAGTGCATAGATGAGTGCAGCCAGAAGCGCGATCCCAGCACTGATAAGGAACGCATCGACAAACGAATGCGTCCGATCGACGACAACACCGGTGACAAAAGGCGCGAACGAGCCGCCGAAGTTCTGAATACTCGCAAGGGATGCCGCCATGTGCCGGGGCGCCGCCACAGACACAAGCGCCCAACTCGCACCGCATGCCATCTGGACAAAAAACATTGCGACGCTGAGATAGAGAATTGCAAGTGTCAGATTCGGCGTGAACGCAGCGGGAACCGTGAATACAGCCCCACCAATCAGACCCACACAGATAGGCCATTTTCGGCTTCGAACCGGCGCGATACCGCGGGCCTGCAACGGATCAGCGGCGAAGCCGCTCGATAACATGCCAATCGTGCCGAAATCGACACCAACCATCCGGTGATTGCGAGCGACAAATGACGCTCGCGCTCAAGATAAGCAGGTAGCCAGGTCAGGTACAGCCACAGCATATAGGCAAGTTGCTCCGGAGGGACAGCCGTGTCCTCAACAAACGGCTGCGGCCGCCTCCTTTCGCGTACGTTGCCGAGAAGGCCGACTGCGCGCTTTCGCATTGCATAAACACGGCTAATCGCCACATCTCCCCAGGCGATCGTGTGGCCAAGACGCCGAACGCTTTGGTCCGTGCTGATGTGCTCGACAAATTCAGCGATGCGAGTCTGAAGCTGAACGAGATCATCGGCGCTGAATTCAATCAGGTTGATACCCTGAGTGCTTCGTTCCTCGTTATAGTCCGGAAAAAACTCGGATATCGAAGCCCAGACAACGTCATCCCGGGCTAGCGCAAGTACTGTGGAATCCACCGTCTCGATTGACAGCGGTTGATGCTCCATCAGTGCGCGCGCATCCCTTAGCGCATCCATGAATCCCTCATACTGGACGTTCACCAGGGCTGAATGAAGAGGTATCGGCAAAACGTTCAATGTTGCTTCTACAACGAATCCCAGCGTGCCCTCCGCGCCGCAGATGAGGCTGTTCAGGTTCAGCTTTCCGTCATGTTCGCGAAGATGCGCGAGATCGTAGCCCGTTAAACAGCGACTGAGCGACGGGAAAGTGTCCCGTATGAGTTCAGCCTGGCTGTCGGAAATTTCGCGGGCAGTCTTGTAGACCCGTCCAACGACATCCGTCCGTGCGCAAAGCTGATCGAGGGCTGCATCATCGACCGGCTCGGAGACGAGCGGAACGCCTCCAAGCAATACGGTCTCCAGAGCGATGACATGGTCGCGCGTCTTTCCATAGGTACAGCTGCCTTGGCCGCTGGCGTCCGTGCTGATCATTCCACCAATCGTGGCGCGATTCGACGTGGACAGTTCGGGAGCAAAGAATAATCCATGCGGTTTGAGAGCCGCATTCAATTGATCTTTTACGACGCCTGCCTGAACTCTTGCTGTGCGTTTAATCAGGTCGATTTCAATGACGCGGTTCATGTGGCGGGACAGGTCAACGACAATACCGTCGGTCAATGACTGGCCGTTGGTCCCGGTACCACCGCCACGGGGCGACACCACGACGCGTCGAAATCGCTCCTCGGCGAGCAGCCGCGCGATGCGCTCAACGTCCGCGGCGTTGCGGGGGAAAATGGCAGCGGCCGGTCTGCGTTGATAGATCGAATTGTCTGTTGCAAGTACCGTGCGGGTCGCATGGCTGACGTCAATCTCGACCTCCAGTCCCGCAATGCGCAAAGCTTCGAGAAACGCTGTTTCAGAGGTAATGCCTCGAGCTTCTTCCAGCTTTATAACCCTCATGTCGCTTTACCTTTCATGCGTCCTTGCGCGGCACTCTGCTTACGCTTTGCTTCACCCGCGTCCATCGGAAGAAGAGGCCTGACACGCCGCTGCCATGGCCGCATTGGAGAGAAAGCGCGAGGTCACGCGTCGGCCGCTGACATTCCGGAGATAAGGCTTTGCTCGATTGATGTGACCGCGATTGCCGAACGCAGCGTGTACGCGGATTGGCAACCACGTTCTGGCTCGCCGCTGCTCGCCAGGCATATGCGCCCTGGGGAGTGACGCCCGCGGAAGTTCAACCGATCTGAACTCTGTCGAGAATCTCGTCTGAGCCAACCTCGAGCGGAGCGAAATTGGTCGAGCGCACATAATCCGGTCGCGGATGCTCGACTTCTTCGGGTTTGTTCTTCACCTGGTTGTAGACGACATAGGCCTGCCATCGATCGTCACCCGACAGGTTGTGACCCGAAGAATGCACAATGTTGGCGTCGAAGAACACGACTGTTCCCGGGCGGCCGGTGATAGGCACGGCCTTGGGATGGCTGGACAAAATTTCAAGCATGGTCGGCTTGGGCACCACGTAGAAGCGGTAACCGGTTGCCTCATCGAATGCCGGATCGAGTAAACCTAGTTTGTGGCTTCCCGGGATGAAGTAGAGACATCCGCCCATTTCGGTCGGCTCGTCGAGCATGACCAACGCGGTTGTCATCAGCGGCTCTTTCACGCCATCGATATGCCAGGTGCCGAAATCTTGATGCCATTGCCACACGGAACCGTCGATTGCCGTCTTCAAATTGCATTTCGTGTGATAGACGTAGAGTTGCGCATCGCCGATCAGTTGTTGTGCCGGCTCGAGCAATCGGGGAGAGCGCACTGCGGAGTGAAAAACCGGCGATGCCGTCGGACTTTCCGTCTCGTGAACCTTGTAGATCGTCTTTGCGATGCCGCCCGTTTTTTCCCGCACGAGATGGTCGGTGTCAATCTTCTGGATTCGGCGCAACTCGCTCTTCATATGCGCGATTTCTGCTTCGGAGAAAAGCTCTGGCAGAACCACAAACCCATCGCGCTCGTACGCTTCCAACTGTGACGCGGTAAGTTCCATGAGGGGATCTCCTGACTTGTTGGTGTGATGTCATGATCCTAAGACCCCTCGAGTCCAATGTAAAAGATATAATAAGTCGCGTATCGGTACCTAAAAGGTTCCAAATGGAGCTACGTCATCTTCGCTACTTTCTGGTAGTGGCACGCACACTCAACTTCACGAAGGCGGCCGATGAACTTCACATGGCGCAACCGCCGTTGAGCCGGCAGATACGGGAACTGGAAGAGGAACTCGGCGTAGCGCTTTTTGAGCGACGGGGCAAACGAGTGTTTCTTTCGTCGGCGGGCCAGGTGTTCGAAGAACGGGCCAAGCGAATTCTGGCGGATACGAACTCCGCGATCGTGGATTCGCAACGCGCAGCAAGAGGGGAAATCGGCCGGGTGGCGGTCGGGTTCTTCGAGCACATCGCATACACACTGCTGCCACCGCTCCTGCGTGAATTCCAGCATCGTTATCCCGCGGTGACAGTCGAACTTCGATGGTTTTCCTCTGCGGAACAGATCAATGCTCTGGACCGAGGGGACGTCGATCTGGCGTTCGTCCGCTCGTTGCCGCCGGATACTCAACTGAACAGCGTCTTGTTGCTCCAGGAGCCGTTTTACGTTGCCATCGCCAAGGACAATCCTCTCGCAGCCAAACGGCAGATTTCCATCAAGGACTGTATGCAGTTGCGCGTCATCAATTACCGGAAAGATGTCGCACCGGACTATCACGCCACCATCAACCAGCTGTGCGCACTTGCCGGATTCTCTCCTTCCACGAGCTTTGAAATGGGGCAGATCTACGCTTCCCTTGGCCTCGTAAGCGCCGGGTTTGGCGTGACGCTTGTACCCGCGTCAGTTCAACGAACGCACATGGACAACGTCGTCTATCGTCCTCTGCGCGAACAGCACGCGAAAAGCGAACTCTACCTCGCGTGGAAGGAACCCAATCCGTCCGCTGCGCTGGGCTCTTTTGTTCAGCTAGCGCGCGAGATAGCCGCGCACGCACAGCGAAAAGCGAAGGTCGAATAAACGCGAAGCGGTACAGATTAGTCTTACCAGTCGAAACTGTCAGCAAACCGTGTGCATCGTGCTGAGACGATCATCTTGAATTGGATGGGAAGCTAAATGGATAGATTGGAAGCAATGTCGATCGTGCTGCTCACGATCGAAAAGGGTAGCCTCACGGCGGCGGCGAAGGCCTTGAATATGCCGCTCCCGACCGTCAGCCGGAAGGTCACCGAACTCGAAGAGTACCTTGGCACGAAGTTGCTGCATCGCTCAACGCGAAAGCTGACCTTGACCGATGCGGGCCAAGCTTACGTCGAGTCGGTCAAACGCATCATGGAAGACATCGAGGAAGTCGAACGAGCAGCGGCTGGCGAATACACCACCCCTCGGGGAGAACTCGTTCTCACTGCACCGGTGTTGTTTGGCCACATGTACATCTTGCCCGTCGTAACCGACTTCCTGGCTGCCTATCCCGAGATCAACGTCCAACTGGTGCTCTCCGATCGGAATCTTCATCTCTACGACGACCACGTTGATATGGCGGTTCGCATTGGCACGTTGCCGGACAGCAATATGATTGCAACCCGTGTCGGCGCTATGGATACACTGGTGTGCGCTTCGCCGGACCTGCTAGCTGCGCACGGCGTACCCAAACACCCTGGTGACCTGGAAAACCTTCCGTGCGTTGTCTTCGCTGGCCCTTCCACCGCGACATGGTGGTTCCGTGATCCCGCGACCAAACGTGATTTCAGCATCAACATCATTCCGCGCCTGTCCGTGACCACCGCTGAGGCTGCGGTACAGGCGGCGCTGCGGCGCACCGGTTTGACGAGGGTGTACCGCTACCACTGCGATGCCGCGCTCCGCACGGGGGAGCTTGTCCACGTCCTTCCGAAGTTTGATGTCGAGTCGATTCCTGTCAGTCTCATCCATGGAGAGCGCCGCCTGTTGCCGCTCAAGATGCGGGTCTTCCTCGACTTCGCAGCCGACCGGTTGCGGTCGGCCATGTCGGATCTGGGCAAGGCCTGAGGGCGTTCGCTCTACCGAATCCACCTCTTTCCAACCCTTCTATACTTTCACTGAGTGGAAGTTTGGTTCTCAAAAATAACCAATTATTGTTTTGGGCGGAAGTCACTACTATCTCTCCTACCGAAGCCACGGTGGCTCGGATTAACGGAGAAATCTCATGGCCCGCCTTGCAATCCCCTCGAAAGAAGCCGCTCCCGCCAAAGCACAACCCATCCTCGCGAACTACGAAAAAGTTCTCGGTGTGATCCCGAACTTCTTCGCCCTGATCTCGCGATCCCCCGAAGCCCTGAAGGCGATCGCCGACATGCACGGCGCGCTCGGCAAGAGCCTCGGCCACAAGACCCGGGAACGCATCCACGTGATGACCGCCGAAGTGAACGGCTGCAACTACTGCCTGTCGGCGCACACCTATCTCGGCGCCAAGCTGCAGGGGCTGACGCCGGAAGACATGGAACTCAATCGCGACGGTCATTCGACCGATCCCAAGGCCGACGCCGCGCTGCAGTTCGCCTACAAGATCGCCACGTCGCGCGGTCACATTCAAGACGCGGATGTCGAAGCCGTGCGTGCTGCGGGTTACACCGACGAGCAAATCGTTGACATCGTCGCCGAGACCGCGTTCAGCTTCATCACCAACCTCTTCAACAACACGTTCAAGACCGACATCGACGCGACGTTTCCGCCGCTTCAGACCCGGGCCCGTCAGGCCGCCTGACACCCGGACGGACGGGCGCCATGTGAAGCGTCCGTCTGCCTGGTCTCGATGGCTGGTTGCTCCGTTCTGAACACGCGCAATTTTCTATGCGCGCGTGGTCGGTCGGAACACTTCTATTGATGCAATACCCTGGATTGTCGCGCCTGCCAGGCGTGTCGATTCGTGAAGGAACAGTCGATGCCTCGCTTGCACTCTACGCGAGACGATGCTCCCGTCGAGAGTAAGCCGATCCTGGACGTTGTCTATCAAAAGCTGGGCGTCGTGCCGAATTTCTACCGTCTCCTCGGCAGCAGTCCGGTCGCACTGGCAGCATTTGCGGCTTTTCAGAACGGCCTGTCCGACGCTTTTATGAACGCAGTATCGCGATCCGGGCGGACATAGAGCAGGCGGAACCCGAGGCGCGTGACGCTCAGCTGGAGCCACGCGGCAAACTGCGCGTGCATGCGGTTCCGGGTATCGGACGCCGCCTCGTTGCGCGTGCCGCGCCGTAGTGCTGGACAACGAGGCCGGTCCCGATCTGCTCGTAAAATACGGATTCGGCCACCATGCGCCCCAATGCGAGCGCGAGGAGCCGTTCGAGCCCGAACAATCCCGAGTTAAGTTCCGGCACCGCCAACACTGAGAGTTTTGATGGAACTTCGACAGTTACGATATTTCGTCAGCGTCGTTGAGCACGGCAGTATGGGCAAGGCCGCGCTTGAGCTGGGCGTCGTCACGTCGGCGCTCAGCCAGCAAATCAGTCGGCTTGAAAGCGAGCTCTCGACGCGCCTGCTGCAGCGAACTTCCGTCGGCGTCGTGCCCACCGATGCCGGACTGGCATTCTGGCGTCAGGCGCAGCTCGCGCTGCGCCACATCGACGATGCCGCGGTTGCCGCCCGCCAGGCTCGCCTTTCGGGCCATGTCAGCGTAGGTCTCGCACCGAGCACAACTGGTGTGATCGGCCTCGCCTTCATGCAAGCGATGCGCGAGCGCTATCCGGATGTACGGCTGCGTATGGTCGAAAGCCTCTCCGGCTATCTGGGCGCGATGCTCGGCGCGCGGCAAATCGATCTGGCGATCCTGTTCCGTGAAGAACCCGCGCAACGATGGAGCGTCATCCCTTTGCTGGACGAACGCCTGTTCGTGATCGGCACTTCGACACTGCCCGGCATGCCCAGGCAATCTCGGACCTCAATCGCAAAACTGGGCGCGCTTCCCCTTATCCTGCCTAGCGGCACACATGGCCTTCGTGCACTGCTCGATGCCGCATTCAAGCGCACGGGTTACGCCCCATGCATCGCCGCCAAGGTCGACGGCCTCGCCATGCTCATGGACGCCGTACGCGGTGGGCTCGGCGCAACGATCCAGCCGGGAGCGGCACTCGCACGCGCGGAGAATGCGTCCCTGGCGAGCGTGCCGCTCGTGGAGGCATACGCAACGAGGCCGAACCTGATCGCGAGCGTCTCGGACGACGAACTGTCGCCCGCCGGGCTTGCCGCACGCGTCGTGCTGGCCGACGTCGCGCGCGACACCGTCGACGCGGGCCGCTGGCCCGGCGCCGCGCTTCGTTAAGCCACCCTTCACGAAACCTGAAGACCTCTTGCCGCCTCCCTGATAGCGGCGCCGACCGCTGCTTCTTATAGTTGCCTCAAAGGAGACAACTCAGATGGTCGACGTTCTTGTAATCGGCGGAGGCAACGCCGCGCTGTGCGCCGCTTTGATGGCGCGCGAATCCGGCGCCTCGGTCCTGCTTCTCGAATCGGCGCCGCGCGAATGGCGCGGCGGAAATTCCCAGCACACGCGTAATTTGCGCTGCATGCACGACGCGCCGCAAGACGTGCTGGTCGACGCTTATCCGGAAGAGGAATATTGGCAAGACTTGCGCAAGGTAACCGGCGGCATCACGAATGAGGCGCTGGCGCGACTCGTGATCCGGGCATCGTCGACATGCCGTCCGTGGATGCGCAAGCACGGCGTGCGCTTTCAGCCGCCGCTTTCCGGTGCGCTGCATGTCGCGCGAACCAATGCGTTCTTCATGGGTGGGGGCAAGGCGCTCGTGAACGCCTACTACCGAAGCGCCGAGACGCTCGGAGTGCAAATCCGCTACGACACGCCTGTCGACGCAATCGAACTCGATGCAGACCGTTTCGTCGCGGCGCACAGCGGCGAACAACGCTTCGAAGCCCGCGCCTGTGTGCTCGCGGCTGGCGGATTTGAATCGAATCGGGAATGGCTGCGGGAAGCGTGGGGACAAAACGAGCGCGGCGAATGGCCCGCCGACAATTTCCTCATTCGCGGTACGCGCTTCAATCAGGGCGTGCTGCTCAAGCACATGATCGACTCGGGCGCCGATGCTATCGGCGATCCGTCGCAGTCGCATTGCGTTGCCATCGACGCCCGCGCGCCCCTCTATGACGGCGGCATCTGCACGCGTATCGACTGCGTGTCGCTCGGAGTCGTGGTCAATCGCGACGCGCGCCGCTTTTATGACGAAGGCGAAGACTTTTGGCCGAAACGCTATGCGATATGGGGGCGGCTGGTCGCGCAGCAACCCGACCAGATCGGCTACTCGATTATCGACGCGAAGGCGATCGGGCGTTTCATGCCACCCGTTTTCCCGGGCATGAAAGCCGATTCGATACCCGAACTGGCGCGTCAACTGGAACTGCCGGAAGCGACGTTCGTTGAGACGATCCGGGCCTACAACGCTGCCTGCCGCGCGGGAACCTTCGACCATACCGCACTCGACGACTGCCGCACTGAAGGCCTCACGCCAGCGAAAACCCACTGGGCGCGGCCCATCGATACCCCACCGTTCTCTGGTTATGCATTGCGGCCCGGCATCACGTTCACATACCTGGGACTGAAGGTAAATCACCGCGCCCAGGTTCACTTCGGCGGACGCCCAAGTGAAAACCTTTTCGTAGCGGGGGAAATGATGGCCGGCAACGTGCTCGGCCAAGGTTATACGGCGGGCGTCGGCATGTCGATTGGCACCGCGTTCGGACGCATTGCCGGCGCCCAAGCCGCCATGGCGGCCGCTCATCAAACCGGAGTTCAACGTGCAGAAGCTTGAAGCACTTGCCCGCGAAGCGCGGGAACTCGCCCCGCCGTCCGTCACGGGCCGCCACGCCGCCACCAGCGAGCCCACGACGTCGATAATCCGAGTACTTCCTCTCACGCATAACGAAGCGGAAGTCTCGCGACAGATGCAAATCTGCAACGCGTGCCGTTACTGCGAAGGATTCTGCGCGGTCTTTCCCGCGATGACACGGCGCCTCGAATTCGCCAAGGCGGACGTCAACTACCTCGCCAACCTATGCCACAACTGCGGCGCGTGCTATCACGCCTGCCAGTATGCGCCGCCACATGAGTTCGCCGTGAACGTGCCGAAGGCGATGGCCAAAGTCCGCGTCGAAACCTATGCGGAGTATGCGTGGCCTGCACCGATGGGCGCGCTCTATAAGCGCAATGGACTAACCGTCGCGCTTGCGCTCGCGATCGGACTTGCCCTCTTCCTGCTGCTTGGTATCGGCTTGAAGGGATCGCTATCCGTGGGCGCATTGGCCGGCAACTTCTACGCGATTTTCCCGCATAACCTGCTCGCGGCGATGTTCGGCGCGGTCTTCGGCTTCGCGATGCTCGCGCTCGGCGTGGGCGTGTCGCGATTCTGGCGTGACGTGTCGGCGGGAACAGCTAGCGCGCCGGCCATCGCCGAGGCCGCGAAGCACGCGCTCACCCTGACGTATCTCGACGGGGGCCATGGCGACGGCTGCAACGAGTCGAACGATGCCTTCACGCTCGCTCGGCGGCGTTTCCATCATTTGACTTTCTACGGCTTCATGCTGTGCTTTGCGGCAACCGTGGTGGCCACGTTCTATCACTATGCGCTCAAGCTGCACGCGCCTTACCCGCTTCTGAGCCTGCCCGTGCTGCTCGGCACCATCGGTGGAGCCGGGTTACTCGTTGGGCCGGCCGGTCTGCTCTGGCTCAACCTGCGTCGCGATCCGGGCCGGGGCGATCCGAAGCAGCGCCCGATGGACCGCGGATTCATCGCGCTGCTGCTGTTGACTAGCGCTTCGGGCCTCGCGCTCCTCGCATGGCGCGACACCGCTGCGATGGCCTGGCTCCTCGCTTTCCACCTCGGTGTGGTCATGGCGCTCTTCGCCACGCTGCCCTACGGCAAGTTCGCCCATGGGATCTATCGATGTGCGGCGCTCCTCAAGTCATCGATCGAAAAGCGGCAGGCCAGCCGCCTGCAACTCGGCTCGGATTGAGGTCGGTCGTAACGACCATACCTCCGATCGGCGGGGCACTCAGATAACACACCCATGGAGACAACTCATGCATCCCTCATCGCTCAACGCCGAGAATAGCGCGCACCGTCGTACCTCGAAGGTTGGCGTGGTCCTGCGCGTAACCAGTGGCAACTTCCTGGAGCAGTTCGACTTCTTCCTTTTCGGCTTCTATGCGACGTACATCTCGCGCATCTTCTTTCCGGCGACGAGCGAGTTCGCCTCGCTGATGCTCACCTTCGCGGTGTTCGGCGCGGGTTTCCTGATGCGTCCGCTGGGGGCCATCGTGCTCGGCGCATACATCGATGAAGTGGGCCGCCGCAAAGGGTTGATTGTCACACTTTCGATCATGGCGAGCGGCACGATCCTGATTGCGTGCGTACCCGGATACGCGACAATCGGACTTTTAGGCCCCGCCCTTGTGCTGCTCGGGCGCTTGCTGCAAGGGTTTTCCGCAGGCGCCGAGCTTGGCGGCGTCTCTGTCTATCTGGCGGAAATGGCGACGCCGGGACACAAGGGCTTCTATACGAGCTGGCAGTCCGCGAGCCAGCAGGTCGCAATCGTGGTCGCAGCCGCCCTCGGCTATCTGCTCAATGACCTGTTGACGGCCAGCGAAATCGGCGCATGGGGATGGCGGATTCCATTCTTCGTCGGTTGTGCGATCGTGCCGGTTATTTTTCTGCTGCGACGCACGCTGCAGGAAACCGATGAATTCAAGGCGCGCACCCACCATCCGCGTGCACGCGAAGTATTCGCCACAATGCTGCAAAATTGGCGAACGGTGCTCGCGGGCATGCTCCTCGTTGCCATGACCACCACCACGTTCTACCTCATCACGGTCTATACGCCGACCTTCGGCAAAGCTGTGCTAAAGCTCACCACTGCCGATAGCCTGATCGTTACGCTCTGCGTGGGCCTCTCGAACTTCGTCTGGTTGCCGATCGGTGGCGCGCTTTCGGACCGCATCGGGCGCAAGCCGATTCTCATTGCCATCACCGTGCTCGCCATCTGCACCTCGTATCCGGCGCTCGCCTGGCTGTCATCTGCGCCGAGTTTCGGCCGCATGCTCATCGTGCTGCTGTGGCTCTCGTTTTTCTTCGGCATGTACAACGGCGCAATGGTCGCAGCGCTCACTGAAGTCATGCCCGCCCAAGTCCGCGTGGCTGGATTCTCGCTCGCGTTCAGTCTCGCAACCGCCGTTTTTGGCGGCTTCACGCCCGCCGTATCGACGTATCTTATCCAACTCACGGGTGACAGGGCCGCGCCCGGCTACTGGCTGAGTATGGCTGCCGTATGTGGGCTCGTCGCGACCTTGGCGCTGTATCGCCGGAAGGGCGCGGCCGCGAGGCCAGCATCGCTTGCCTGAACCTTGCTGCGTCAGCCGCCGCACGCGCGCCCGCCGCTTCCATGCGTTCACGCGTTGCGGCGCTTCTTCCGTACCAGCAAGCCTGCGACCGCAACCGTTGCAGGAGCGATTTTTGCTGCGTCCGCGTCTGAGTGGCCCGTAGTTCAATGAGCACTCTGAGCGGAGGCGACAATGATGACGATGACATCAGGCGTACGATTAGCGTCGGCAGTTTTATTAGCGATCAGTCTCGTCGGGTGCGGTGGTGGCGATCTGGCCAGTACGGACGCCGGCACGTTGGGAGCCTCTGCGAAGGCATCAGTCGCCAGTATCCCCAATGCCGACGCGTCCAGGATCATTAAACTTCAGCGCTTTCAGATCGATCCGGCGAAGGTCTTTGTCGCGGGTATTTCGTCAGGCGGTTTCGCGGCCGTGCAGATGCACGTTGCTCACTCTTCCACCTTCAAAGGCGCCGCTGTGTACGCTGGCGGAGTGTACTGGTGTGCTGGCGCCGGAGGAGCCGCGAGCGCTTTGGCAAACTGCGGCGGCTTGACGCTTCCGACGAATCAGGCGTCGTACAACAGCACGCTTGCCGCATCCGAGGCGTATCTGGATGCGCAATCGTTCCTTGGCACAATCGACCCGGCAACGAACCTGAGTGGGCAACCTGTCTACCTGTGGTCCGGCACGCAAGACGAGGTCGTCAATCCGCGTGAGATGGCTGACCTCAATTCGGAATACCAGCGCTATGGGGCCCATGTTCATTTCGACAATACATACCCCGCCGAGCACGGCTGGGAATCGCCCGATGGCGAACTTGATTGCGGCACCCTCGGAAGTCCCTACATGGTGCGCTGCTCGGCAAATGGCGCAGTCTACGACTCAGTCCAAACGTGGCTGACGATGTTCATCGGCCCATTAAAACCGCGCAACAACGGGAAGCTGTCGGGTACGCTGTCTTCATTCGATCAAACGGAGTTTGGGGCGTCTTCCAACCTTTCCATGGGTTCGACGGGGAGCGTTTTCGTTCCCAAAGCGTGCGCGCAAGGGAAAACGTGCGGATTCGTGCTCGCCCTTCATGGCTGTCTGCAGGAGGCGTCACTCATCGGAAACCGCTGGGTCACCGAGGCCGGCATCAATGAATGGGCCGATACAAATGAACTGGTGGTCGTGTATCCCGACACGATTGCGTCGTCTGCGCCAGGGCCGACGAATCCGAATGCATGCTTCGACTGGTGGGGTTACTCCAATCAATACGATCCGAACTACGCCCTCAAGAGCGGCCTGCAGATGTCGGTGCTCTACGCGATGGTGCGGCGCGTGACTGGCCGACCGTAGGATCGTGCCTGGATGAGAGTAACGTGCGCGCCCCTCCTTGCGCGATGCTTGAGGAAGCCTTGCCATCTAACCGGCGCGTTCAGACGCTTGTCTCACTCGCGGCGTTGCACCCGTGAAATCGCGCGCACTCGTTACCGTGCAACTGTGCTTCGCTCGCGTCGGTTAGCGCTTTGCATGGGTTTGGTCATATACAACCGCGCTCACTCGAGGCTGAACGCCAATACGCTGGAATGACGCGCGGGCAAGTGCCCGAACCCGATCGGCTTCAAGGATGACGTGGGCGACCTCGAGAGCATGGGGCGCACCGCACTCACGAGACATCATGGCGATAAGCCATACAGCGGACCCGGCGGATGTCGCGCCACCCGCGCGCGTTCGCTGCGTCATCGACGGGCGCGCAACTCATGGCATTTCATGCATGCCTCTCATGAAGCACGCGGGCTCGTTGATGGAGCCCGCTTCGATTGCGGTGCGGCCGCTCCGTTCAAACGCTCAACGCAGACAGCCGCTCGACGATTTCATCGAACGACGGCCGCATCTCGACGCGCTCGTCGAAACATTCTTCGATCAGCGCATGGAATCCAGCGGCGAGATCATCGGCCTCGGGGGCCGAGCGTTGCGCGAGTTCTTCGAGCAGGCAGCCGAACGCTCGCACCTCGATCCTCTCGAGTGCCGACGCCATTGCGCGATTGCCGATATCGTGAAGGGACGCCGCACCGAAGTCGCCGAGCAAAACATGCCCCGCGCCGTCATGCAGGATGTTGTGCGCGTAGAGGTCGCCATGCATGATCCCGCGCCGATGCAGATGCTGCGCCGCCGATGCAATCCCGCGCGCGATCTGCAACGCAACCGGCCGGTCGAACAGTACATCGGCCGCATAGACGTCCCGTGTACACGAGTCGAAGTCAGGAGGCCCGGCGAGATTGCCGAACGACGGATGGATCAGATTCATCACGAGGCCATGCTCGTCGAGCGGATGACGGGTGATCTTGCCGAGCACCGGAATGAGATTCGGGTGCTGGCCAGCGTGCAGGCACGCCGCCATTTCCAGCTCCGGCAAACCGTCGCTCGTCACCGCGCCCTTGAAGAGCTTGACGGCCACCGCCTCGAGCGGATGCCCGTCTCTCAGAAGACGCGTCGCGCGATGCGTCACGCCGGATGCGCCCTCCCCGAGCGTTTGTCCAAGCGCAAGCGTATGCCAGTCGATTTCAGACGCCGGCGCACCGGCCAGCGCCTGCTCGCGCGCGGCGTTCAGTGGATTGCCCGCGTAGGCGAGCCACGCAAGGCGCGGCAGGTGCAACAGCCAGTCGGGCAAGGCGTCGAGCCGGTTCGCCGAAATACGCAGCAGTTCGAGGCGGCTGCAAGCGGCCATTGTCTCGGGCAGCGAACGCAGCCGGTTGCCGGCAAGCATCAGCTTCTGCAAATTCGGACGCTCGCCGATCTCCGCGGGCAACGCTTCAATGTCGTTATCGGTCAGGATCAGCCAGCGCAATAGAGCCGGCAGCGCTCGCCCCGAGACGTCCCGGATTCGATTCGCCTTGAAACCGACCATGCTCAGCGACACGCAATCGCCGAGCACGGCCGGCAACTCGGTGAACTGGTTATTCGAGGCGAACAGGATGCGCAGGCGACGCAGCCTCGGTAAGTCATCAGGCAGCGATGTGAGCGCATTGCCTGACAGGTCGAGTACTTCCAGGGTATCGGCAAGATCGAAGATCTCGCGTGGCATTTCGGTCAGCCCGCAAGCGAGCTTGATCTGTCGCGCACCGGCGAGTTGCCCGTCACGCAGTTCTTCGAGAGTAGCAGTGTTCACGTGTCGATAGTCAGAAAATGGCAAGAGGTCGCAAACGGTCAGTGCAGCATCGCTCGATCCACGCGGGACACGAAGCGCTGCTCGCAGAGTTGATGGCGATGCGCGCCGCCAGCGTGCAACACCTCTCCCTGCATTCCAGACGCAATCATCGACCCATTACGGAAACGCTGCAAGAACTCGCCAGCGGGGTCCTTCCACACTTTCATTCGAACGATCAGACGTTGACGCACCTAACGTGATTCTGGCATCCGTACAAGAGATCGACGGATGCGATCGACCCGCGTGGTAACGACTGCCAGACCGCCAGCCGCCTCATCGCGGTACCGATCGAGCGCGAGGTCGAGCGCGCACTTTACATCCGTCGCACCGGCATTTTCGTGCCGGAATCATCCCGCTACACTCGAAGGTCACGCGCGCAGCAATTCGACCTGCCTCGCCGAGAGCATCGGAATGACGCGCTCGACAACCAGTTGCTGATCGTGAGGCGAGTTGCGATGCCCGTCGATCGCTGTGCTGTCGCGCGAGTGCGAAGCTATTGCGAGATTTTCTGCTCGAACATGCGCACGGTAGTAGCGCGTAAGACAACGGGTCGAAGCCCACGATTTGTCCGCCGCTCAAGTCCCGTTACACCGGCAGACAGAATGCCGAAACGGAGTACTGCAACTGCCGTGTCTGATCTTCAAGGGCTTGCGCGGCTGCCGCAACCTGCTCGACGAGCGCCGCGTTTTGCTGGGTAACCTCGTCGATCTGCGAGACGGCCTGTGTAATCTCGCCAATGTTCGAAGATTGCTCCCGCGATGCGTTCGCGATCTCTCCGACGAACTCCGTCACGCGGCGCACATCGGAAAATATATTCGACATGCTGCCGCCCGCCTTCGACACCAGCTCGGAACCCTGGCGAACCAGTTGGCCCGAAGATTCGATCAAGTCCCTGATTTCTTTGGCCGCGCTCGACGAACGTTGCGCCAGGGTGCGCACTTCTCCCGCCACCACGGCGAACCCCTTGCCCTGCTCGCCTGCCCGCGCAGCTTCAACCGCCGCGTTGAGGACGAGAATGTTCGTCTGGAACGCGATGCCTTCTATCATGGCGATGATGTCTGCCATGTTCTCGGAGCGCACGCGTATATCCGCCATGATGGTCGTTACGCCGCGCATCGTCTGCTGGCCATTGTCAGCGGACATCATGGCGATATTCGCCACCTGGCTTGCCTCGTGTGCGCTGTCGGCATTGAGCTTCACGCCACCCGATATCTCGCCCATGCCCGCGGCCGTCTCCTGCAGGGAGGCGGCCTGCTCTTCCGTGCGCGCGGAGAGATTGACGTTTCCGGCCGAGATCTCCCGTGCTGCCAGCCCGATCGACTCGCTACCGCTTCGTACCGCCTTGACGGTCTCAACCAGACCCTGACGCATGTCTTCCAGACTTTGCAGCAGGAGCCCCATCTCGTCGCGCGATTTCATTTCAATCCGTTGCGACAGATCGCCGCGCGCGACTTTACCGATTTGCTCGAGTGCCGTCTTCAACGGCGCACCGATTGCGCGCCTGATGTTGAGGTATGCCAGCAACGCCGGGCCAAGTCCGGCAACCAATGCCAGAACGGTCACGACCCGGAACGTCGAAAATACGCGCTCCGAATGCCGATATTCGTTCGACGTCGATTGCGTGCGGTGGTCGTTGAGTTGATCGCAACTCTTCTGGAACTCCACGAACATGCGAAAGCCCGCGTCCGATACGTCGATGGTTTGTTGCTTATCCCTGGCTGCGATAGCCGCCGTGAGCTTATCGTAGATATCTTCCACAGCTGTCATCTTCGACCCGACCGCTTCAGCAAGCTGACTCTCTTCTGATGATTTCGGCAATGACGCGTAGCGTCCCCACGAATCATGTGCATGCGTCTTCATCGGGCCAGCCAGGTCCAGCAGACTTCTCACCTTCTGTTCATCCTCGAGCAGCATCGCGCGATCCAGCGTCACGCGTTGCCGCAACACATACGTCATCGTGTCGCCGATCGCGATGGCGCCGGGCAAGCGCTCGCCATAGCTGACACGCCCGACTTCGTTGCTCGACGTCATGCCGACGAGACCAAGCACGCCGACAACCAGAAGACGAAAAGACAGCACAGCCATCGCAATGGCTATGCGAGTTTTGATCGAAAAACTTGCAATCACGAACGCTTGGACCCGAGGACGAGGGATGGCGCGACCATGCAACGGTGATGCACCGCACTGGCATGTTCGCGCACGGAGAGAGGCGGACGGTATGCCAAGAAAGCCGGACGGCTTTGTACACTAACCATCGATTAACCCACCATCGCCGAACACGATGGCACATGCGCCTGTTTTTCCGGCCGTCGCCAGAACATGCTCATCACCCGCCGGGCAATCGCGCTTGGTCGGATACGCGGAAACGCTCGCATACGAGTATGTCGTTCTTCGGCGCAGCATGCACCTGCATTTCCGGACGCTGACGGCGGCAAGCGCGGCGGTCAGAACTTTGCGCGAAGATCGAAAGACCAGCGGGGCTTTGCGCCAGTCACGACAGGGCTGCAGTGCGGCGCAATGCGCGCCGCAACGCCTGGCAGCCGGATTCACGATGTCTGGATTACTGCGGCCAGCTCAGCGCCGGAGAATAGTGACGAACGGCGCCGCGTGCATTGTCGCTTCACGCTTTCCCTGCGTCAGTCATCGTCTGCGCTTCGCGGCGCAACGCCCAAACGCTCGAACAGGCGCAAACGCAGAACGCATGGCGTCGCGGGTCAGAGTTTATCGAGCGTAATGGGTAGTTCCCGAACGCGCTTGCCAGTTGCATGCCAGATGGCATTTGCGACGGCGGCGGCTACGCCCACGACGCCAATTTCGCCGACACCCTTCACCCCCAGTGGATTGACGATATCGTCGTGCTCGTTCACGAAGATCACCTCGATGTCGCGAATGTCGGCATTGACGGGAACATGATAGTCGGCCAGGTTGTGGTTCATCGGCCGCCCAAGTTCATGATCGAACTGGCCGTACTCGTGCAGGGCCATGCTGATGCCCCATACCGCGCCACCTGCGATCTGGTTGCCCGCCGTCTTGGGATTGACGATACGTCCGGCAGCCACCGCGCTCACGATGCGCGTCACCCGGATCGTGCCGAGCGCCTCATCGACGCGCACCTCCGCAAATACGGCCGAGTGCGTGCCCATCGAATAAGCCTCCTGTTTGTCATGCGGCGTGACGGTGACCTGGGCGTCGAGCGTGTCGATACCCGCACGCGTGAAAAGATCCGCCAGAGGCAGACGCTGCGGTACCACGTCGAATCGAACATCGGTTCCTTCGATCCGCACGTCCTCACCAGACTGCTCCGCGAATGCAGCGTCGTGCTGACGGGCGAGGACCGCGAGCTTTGCCTTCAACCGCGTGCATGCCGCATGGACGGCGCTGCCGACCGACGACACGGTCCACGAACCGCCTTCAACGGGCGCCCGTGGAAGCCGTGTATCGCCGAGCCGGAACTCGACTTGTTCCAGGGGCAGTCCGAGCGCGTCGGCTGCGAGTTGCGTCATGACTGTGTAAGTACCTGTACCGATATCGGCGGTAGCGCTCGACACAACAACCCGTCCATCGGCCGACAATTCGGCACGCGCCGAGGCTTCATTCTGCATCGCGTCCCAGACACCCGTTGCCATGCCCCAGCCAATGAGTTCGTGCCCCTTGCGAAGCGAGCGTGGCGCGAGCGGCCGGCTTTGCCATCCGAAGCGCGCTGCGCCCTGCTCATAGCACTCCCGCAATGCCTTGCTGGAAAACGGAAGGTTCTTGTTGCCGTCGCGCTGCGCATAGTTGACGAGCCGCAGTTGCAGGGGATCGACATTGAGCGCCTCTGCGAGTTCATCCATCGCTACTTCGAGAGGAAACAGTCCTTGTGCTGCGCCGGGTGCACGCATATCCGACGGGGTTGGCAAGTCGAGTTTGCTGACCATATAGCCCAGGCGGACGTTGTCACATGCATAGAGCTGTCCCGCCCAGTTCACGACGACGTCGCAATAGTCTTCGTACCGCGATGTCTCCGATACGGCCTCATGGATGACGGCCCGTAGCTTCCCGTCGTGGTCCGCGCCGAGCGCGACACGTTGCACGCTCATGGGACGATGCGAGAAGGTGAACATTTGCTGACGTGTCAGAACAACCCGCACAGGTCGCTTCAGATCGCGCGCGGCCATCACGGCGAGCGGCAAATGATATTGTGGTCGCAGGCCGGAGCCGAACGCACCGCCGACAAAATGCGATATCACGTCGACATCTTCGTGCGCAAGTCCGAATGCATTGATCAGGTACTGCCTGGTGTTCGCCACACCTTGAGTTTTTTCATAGACGGTCAGCTTGCCGCGTGCGTCGGGCACCACCGTGCATCCGTGCATTTCCATCGGATTGTGGTATTCGGCGGGCGTCGAGTAGAAGTGGTCGACTTTCACGGGTGCCTTGTCGAGAGCCGCATGCGCATCGCCACGCGGTGCCGGCGGTGGATCGAAGCCGCCTTTCTCCTGTGAGGGTGGATAAGCGTCCGCGAGCGCTTCATTCAGGTCCGTGCGATGCGGCGAGCGCTCATAGTCGACCTGGACGAGCGATGCGGCATGGCGCGCAAGCTCAAGGCTTTCCGCGACAACGAGCGCGACGGGCTGCCCGCTATACCACACGCGATCGTCCCACAGCGGCACGAACGGCATGCCGCCTGGCGCGACCCGGTCTTTCCATGCACCGTCAAAGACGGGTAGCTGCGGCCGGTTCTTATGTGTGAGCACGAGCAGCACGCCCGCCAGTTCAAGGGCCGCCGACGCATCGATCGCCAGGACGCGCCCGCTGGCAATCCGGCTTGACACGACAAAACCGTATACGAGGCCATCTGCGTGGAAATCCGCCGCATAACGCGCGGCTCCCGTGACCTTGAGCTTCCCGTCCACGCGATTGACGGACGTGCCGCTTGTCATACGCCTGATTTCACTGTGACCGTTCATGGCTGAACCTCGCTCTGCGCGCCAAGGTCGCGCTGGCTCGCTTGTTGGAACGCGCGCATGATGGCGCGAGTCGTCAGTTCGATTTTGAACGCGTTATGGCGATATCCGTGCGCGTCGCGCACGACTTCGTTTGCGAAATCGCGCACCGATTGCGGTGTGAGCGGCTTGCCGCGCAGCATGTCCTCAGCGTCCCGATCTCGCCATGGCTTGTGCGCTACGCCGCCCAGCGCACACCGCACTTCGCGCACGACATTGCCCTCGAGCGCGAGGCCTACGGCCACCGCGACGAGCGCAAACGCATACGATGCCCGATCGCGCACCTTCAGATAAGCGTGATGTGACGCAAAGCCTTCATTCGGCAGTTCAACCGACGTGATCAGTTCATGGTCACCCAGATTGGTGTCGATATGCGGCGTGTCATCAGGCAAGCGGTGAAACTGCGCGAAGGGCAATGCACGTTCGCCCTGCGGTCCGCTCACGTGCACCACTGCATCGAGAGCGGCCAGCGCGACGCACAGATCCGACGGGTGCACGGCAATGCACTGTTCGCTTGCGCCGAAGATCGCATGCATACGGTTCACGCCCGCTATTGCCGGGCAGCCCGTGCCGGGCTCGCGCTTGTTGCACGGGGTGCCTGTGTCATAGAAATAAACGCAACGCGTGCGTTGCAGCAGATTGCCGCCGATCGTCGCGACATTCCTGATTTGCGGCGACGCTCCCGACAGTATCGATTCGGCCACGAGCGGATAGCGACGCATGATCTCGGGATGATAGGCAACGGCTGAGTTGGTGGCGAGGGCCCCGATTTTCAGCCCGCCCTCCGCTGTCTCCTGGATATCCCGCAGCGGCAGGCGGCGGATATCGATAATCTTCTCGGGGCGCGCGACGCCCTCCTTGACGAGATCGACCAGATTGGTGCCGCCGGCAAGAAAAGCCGTGCCCGTCGAGCGGTGTGCGGCCACGGCCTGCGCGACGTCGGCTGCCCTGTCGTATGAGAAGCGGTTCATCGCCCACCTCCTTTGCCGCCTGCGTTCGACACTGCGTCGTTATACGGGCGGCCGATCGCACTGTCGTGGCCCGGTTGCCTGTCCAGGTCCGCGACGTCGAGCACCGCCTGTACGATGTTCACGTAAGCACCGCAGCGACACAGATTTCCGCTCATCTGTTCGCGAATGTCGTCGGCGCAGTGCACATGCCCTTCCTCCAGCATGCCGACCGCCGAGCAGATCTGTCCGGGGGTGCAGTAGCCGCATTGAAACGCATCGCGATCGATGAATGCCTGCTGCAGCGGATGCAATGTTTCATCGCCCGCCAGCCCCTCGATCGTTGTAATCTTCGAGCGATCGTACGAAACGGCAAGCGCGAGGCACGTGTTGATACGTTGTCCATCGACGAGCGCGGTACACGCGCCGCATTGACCGTGATCGCAACCCTTCTTGGTTCCCGTCAGTCGACAACATTCGCGCAGCAGGTCGAGCAGCGTCGTCCATGGTTCGATGTCGAGTTGACGAATCTCGCCATTGATGTCGAGCGTGATCGCGATGCGTTGCCCTTCACGAGCAGCTACGTCGAGCGCAGCCGGGGCGTCGGTACTCGTCATGGTCGCCTCCTGGTGGAAACTCTGTGCTGAGCATCCGCCATGCCCCGTGACGCGCGGCCACCGACATAGGGGACCATTTCGCGTGCCGCATGGGCCTTGCGCGGCGACCCGGCGCGAACGATCAGGCGAGCGGGAGGCATGGCAGACCGCGCTACAAGCCCGCCCGTGCAAGCCCGACATTCGAAGGCAGCACCGCAGGAGCCGGGACGCCGTCGCCCATCAGAGAGCGCGTTTCGCGCTTCGCTTGCGGGGCTTCTTCAGGGCTGGATCCGGCACGATCCGCGCCATCTTCTCCATCAGCTCGTCGTGCTCCTCGCGCAGCACTTCGATGAATGCGGACGCCAGCCGCTCGCGCGGGCGGTGCGGCGGGAACAGCAGATACATCGGAAACATCACCGCCGGCGAGAACGGCCGGATCGCGATGTCCGGCCCGGCGAAGTCCAGTGCCACGCCTGGATGCGCGAGCGTCACGCCCATGCCGCAGCGCACCAGCTCGCAGCAGATCGCCGTGTATTGCGCCTCGATTGCCAGCTTGCGTTCGACGCCTGCACGCAGAAACACCTCGTCCATCTGCGCGCGCGTGCCGTCGCCGTGACACAGAGAGATAAACGACTCGCCTTCGAGATCGGCAGGCTTGATGACATCCTTCGAAGCAAGCCGGTGCGCTGCGGGCATCACGCACACGGCGGCGACCTTCGACAGCATTTCGACATCGCAATTCGATGCCTCGCTGATGTACACCGCCACACCCAGATCGCAGAACTGCGACGCCGTCCAGTGATTCACCGTGCCCGACGTGTTGACATGCAACGACACGGTCACATCGGGATGCAGCGCCTGAAAACGCTTGATCGCATGCGGCACGAGTGTGAGACCCGCTGAAGGCATCGCCGCGATGCGCAGACGTCCGCTGCCCAGATTGCGGATTTGCGCAGCGGCATTCGTGAGCCCCTGCAAGCCGACATACGCGCGCTCCACTTCGCGGAAAAACGCCGTGCCCTCGCTGGTCGGAATCAGCCGCACGCCGCTTCGCTGGAACAGCAGCAAGCCGGTCTCGCGCTCGAGCTGCGAGATCAGACGGCTCACGTTCGGTTGCGACGTGAAAAGCGCTTTGGCCGCCGCCGTCATCGACCCGGCCACCATCACGGCCCGAAATGCCTCGACATGTTTCAGGTTCATCGGTTTCAACCCATATCAGCCATGTATGGATTGCTATTTTATTCGTATTGGACGATATGACCATTACGGCACAGACTGTGATGCATGGACACGCCACCAGAGCGTCCATTCCCACACTGACTGGAGATCGCCGTCATGCAAGAATCGCTGCGCCGCCGTTGCCGTTCTACGCTCCACGCTCTCGCCTCCGCACTGTCCGTCGTCTGTCTGACCGCTCCCTTGCACGCCCACGCCGAAACCACGCTATATGTCGCGAACGTCGGCGGCTCGAACGAGCAGTTGTACCGGCAGAAAGTCATTCCGCCGTTCGAGAAAGCGCATGACGTGAAGATCGTCTATGTGGCGGGCAATTCAAGCGATACGCTCGCGAAGCTGCAGGCGCAGAAAGGCCATCAACAGATCAACGTTGCGGTGATGGACGACGGCCCGATGTATCAGGCGATGCAGCTTGGCCTGTGCGCGAAGGTCGAGGATGCGCCCGTGATGAAAGACGTCTATCCGCTCGCGCGGCTCGGCCCGACGGCCGTCGGCGTCGGCATGGTGGCGACGGGCATCGGCTATAACGAAGAGGCGTTCAAAAAGCTCGGCCTGCCCGCGCCCGATTCATGGCAGGCGCTCACCGACAAGCGCCTGAAGGGCAAACTCGGCGTGCCACCCATCACCAACACGTATGGACTGCATACGCTCGTGATGCTCGCGCGTCTGAACGGCGGCGGCGAAAAGAACATCGATCCAGGCTTCAACGCGATGACGAAACAGGTCGCACCCGACGTGCTGTCGTGGGCGCCGACGCCCGGCGAGATGGACGGTTTGATGCAGGCCGGCGACGTCATCCTCGCGCCGTATGGCAGCGGCCGCGCCGTTGCGTTGCAAAACACGGGCTTTCCGCTCAAGTTCGTGTATCCGAAGGAAGGCGGCGTCGCGCTGCAGGTGGCAGCCTGCGCGCTCGCCGAGAATGCACAGCCCAAGCTCTCGCAGGAGTTCATCCAGTATCTGCTGAGCCCCGAAGTGCAGGCGATGCAGGCGCAGGCAATCGGACTCGGCCCCGTCAACAAGACCGTCAAGCTGACGCCCGAGGTCGCGGCGCGCGTGCCGTACGGTCCGGAACAGGTGAGCAAGCTGACTGCAATGGACTGGGCCACGATCAACCAGCATCGCACCGAATGGACGGAGCGCTGGAACCGCTCGGTCGAACGCTGAGCGGCGCAACAGCTTCATAGCCGCTTCATAGCAGCTTCATAGCAGCTTTATAGCCGCTTCAGCCGCTTCACAGTTCCTACGCCCGACTCCGCACAGGACCGACGCCATGACCTTTCTCACCCTGCAAGGCATCTCGAAGCGCTACGGCGATTTCACTGCCGTCGAGCATCTCGATCTGTCCGTCGAACGCGGCGAGTTCCTGTCGCTGCTCGGGCCGTCCGGCTGCGGCAAGACGACCACCCTGCAGATGATCGCCGGCTTCGTCGCGCCGAGCGCAGGCCGCATCACGCTCGCCGGACGGGACATCACGCACGAGCGTCCCGAAAAGCGCGGCATGGGCGTCGTGTTCCAGAGCTATGCGCTGTTTCCGCATATGACGGTGGCGGGCAACGTCGGCTTCGGCCTCGAAATGCGCAACATGAAGCGTGATGAGCGCGCAGTGCGCATCGCCGAAGCGCTCGATCTGGTTCGGCTCAAAGGGCTGGACGGGCGTTATCCGAAAGAACTGTCGGGAGGGCAGCGCCAGCGTGTCGCGATTGCGCGGGCGCTGGCGATGCGCCCCGACCTGCTGCTGCTCGATGAACCGATGTCGAATCTCGACGCGAAGCTGCGCGAGGAAATGCACATCGAACTGCGCGCGATCCAGAAGCGACTCGGCATCACGACGATCCTCGTCACGCACGACCAGGTCGAAGCGATGACGATGAGCGACCGCATCGCCGTGCTGCACAAGGGGCGCATCGCGCAGCTGAGCACGCCGTTCGATGCGTATGAGCGCCCTGCCACGCCGTTCGCGTCGACCTTCCTCGGCCGCACCAACACGTTGCCGGGCGAAGTGCGCGCGCGCAATCCGCGCTGCGCGGTGGTCGACGTGGCGGGCACCACGCTGCATGTGCCGCACGAAGGCCGCGACGTGGAAGGCGCGGTGCACGTCTATATCCGTCCCGAGAAGGTGCGCCTCGCCAATGGCGATGCACGCATGCATGGACGCGTGGCGAACCGCGTGTTCATCGGCAACCAGTGGCTGCTCGAAGTCGATACGGCGCTCGGCAAGCTGCATGTTGCGCAGCCGAATTACGGCGCGCCGCCGCCCGGCGAAGGCCATGAAGTCGGCCTCTCGTTCACCGACGACGACTTGCGCGTGCTGACCCGGGAGAGCGCCCATGGCAACGCTTGACGACTCGCGCACAGGCAGCGCGCCGTGGTTGCTGTCGTCGCCCGCGCTGCTGCTGTTCGGCGCCCTGCTGTTCGTGCCGCTCGTGCTGACCCTGCTGCTGTCGTTCCGCGTATTCAGCGACGTGGCGGGCGTCGAGGCCGCCTACACGCTCAAGAACTACGCCGAAGTGCTGACCGATCCGTACTACGGCGAAATCTTCCTGCGCACAGCGGGCCTCGCGCTGGCCGTGACGGTGCTGAGCGTGCTGCTCGGCGTGCCCGAGACAATCGTGCTCGCGCGCATGAAGCGGCCCTGGCAGTCGTTGTGTCTGTTGATCGTGCTCGGCCCGCTACTGATCTCGGTGGTCGTGCGCACGCTTGGCTGGCAGATTCTGCTCGGCAACAACGGCGTGCTGAACAACGCGCTGCAGGCCATGCACATCACGTCCGAGCCGATCCGCCTCGTCTTCACGATGACAGGCATGATCATCGCGCTCACGCATGTGCTGGTGCCGTTCATGGTGATGTCGGTGTGGGCGACGCTGCAAAAGCTCGATCCGCAAGTCGAATGGGCCGGACTGTCGCTGGGCGGCTCGCCGCTGCGCGTGTTCCGCCGCGTGGTGCTGCCGCAAATCCTGCCCGGCGTGCTGTCGGGTTCGATCATCGTGTTCGCGCTGTCGGCGTCGGCGTTTGCGACGCCTGCGCTGATCGGCGGGCGCCGTCTGAAAGTGGTTGCCACGGCCGCCTACGACGAATTTCTCGGCACGCTGAACTGGCCGCTCGGCGCGAGCATTGCCGTGCTGCTGCTGATCGCGAACGTCGCGATCGTGATGGGTTGCAGCCGTCTCGCCGAACGCCGTTTCAAGCATATTTTCGAGTGACGCCATGAAACAGAACGGATTCTGGGGCCTGCTGTTCAACGCGCTGTTCCTGACTTTCATCCTCGCGCCGCTCGTCGTCGTGATGCTGGTCGCGTTCACCGACAAGGGCTTCATCTCGATGCCCTTCGACGGCGCGTCGCTGCGCTGGTTTCGCGCGATTCTCGAGAACGGTGACATCGTGTCGGCGTTCTGGCTTTCCGTGCGGCTGGCATTCGCGGCGGCGACCATCGGCGTCGCGCTCGCCGTGCCCGCTGCGCTGGCGATTGCGCGCTACCGCTTCACGGGCCGCGCCGCGCTGACGAGCTTCTTTCTCTCGCCGATGATGATTCCCGCCGTCGTGCTCGGCATCGCGTTCCTGCGCTTTCTGTCGCTGCTGCATCTGAGCGGCTCGTTCTGGGCGCTGGTCGCGACGCACGTGATCATCGTGCTGCCGTATGCGCTGCGCCTCGCATTGTCGTCGGCGGTCGGGCTCGACCGCGATGCCGAACGCGCGGCGCTGTCGTGCGGCGCGAGCCGCTTCACCGCATTTCGCCGCGTCGTGCTGCCGATGATCCGCACGGGCGTCGCGGGCGGCTGGGTGCTGTCGTTCATCCAGAGCTTCGACGAACTGACGATGACCATTTTCGTCGCGACACCCGGCACGACCACGCTGCCCGTCGCCATGTACAACCAGATCGCGCAGACCATCGATCCCCTCGTCGCTTCCGTGTCGGCGGTGCTGATCGTCGGCACGGTTCTGCTGATGGTGCTGCTCGACCGCATGGTCGGACTGGACCGCATCCTGATTGGAGAAGCTCGATGATTCGTCACGCTTGCGCCACACCCGACGTGCTCGTGCTGGGCGGCGGGCTGGTCGGTTCCGCCGTCGCCTGGGGCCTTGCGCGCGAAGGCGCAAAGGTCACTGTGCTCGACCAGGACGACGGCGCGTTCCGCGCGTCGCGCGGCAACTTCGGGCTGGTCTGGATTCAGGGCAAAGGCTATGGACTGTCGCCGTATGCGCGCTGGTCGCGCAGCTCCGCGACGCGCTGGCCCGCGCTCGCCGATGCGCTGCTCGCCGAAACGGGCATCGACGTCGCGCTGCGCCAGCCGGGCGGCTTCCACTTCTTTTTCTCCGAAGCTGAAATCGCCCAGCGCGCGAAGCGTCTCGGCGCCTTGCAGCGTGAACTGGGCGACTACCCGTATCAACTGCTCGATGCACGCGAGGTGCGCGAGCGTATCCCTGAAATCGGCCCGGACGTGATCGGCGCGAGCTACACGCCGATGGACGGCCACGTCAATCCGCTCAAGCTGCTGCGCGCGTTGCATACGGGCATGCAACAGCGCGGCGTGAAGCTCGTGAACAACGAGGAAGCGCTGCGCATCACACCAGAAAACAGCGGCTTCGCGGTGCAAGGCAAGCGCGGCATCTATCGCGCGGCGCGCGTGGTGCTCGCCGCCGGGCTCGGCAATCGCGTGCTCGCGCCGCATGTCGGCCTGCATGCGCCCGTTGCGCCGAACCGCGGCCAGGTGCTGATCAGCGAGCGCGTCGCGCCGTTCCTGCGCTATCCGACGCTCAACGTGCGGCAAACCGACGAAGGCACGCTGCAATTCGGCGATTCGATGGAAGAAGTCGGCTTCGACGATTTCACCACCACGCCCGTGCTGTCCGACATCGCGCGGCGCGGCGTGCGCGCCTTTCCGCTGCTGAAGAACGTGCGGCTGGTGCGCACGTGGGCCGCGCTGCGGGTCTACAGCCCGGACGGATTCCCCATCTACGACGAATCCGCGCGTCACCCCGGCGCGTTCGTCGTCACCTGCCATAGCGGCGTGACGCTGGCCGCCGCGCACGCGCTGCGCATTGCGCCGTGGATCGCCGGCGGTGCGATGCCCAGCGAGATCCCGGCGCTGTCGGGCACGCGCTTTCTCGACTCCCCTGCTCTCATTTCCGCTCACTGATTCCGACATGACTTCCACACCGCTCTTCAAGGCCCTGCCGGGCGCCGATGCGCCCGTCGACATCTGGTTCAACGATCAGCCGCTGCGCGTGCCAGGCGGCCGGTCGGTGGCGGCCGCGCTGCTCGCTGCCGGCATCGCGCGGTTTCGTGCGACACCTGTCTCCGGTGCGCCGCGCGCGCCGTATTGCATGATGGGCGCGTGCTTCGAGTGTCTCGTCGAGATCGACGGCGTGCCGAGCCGGCAAAGCTGCATGGTGACAGTGCGCGCCGGCATGCGCATCCGCTCGCAAGAAGGCGCGCGCGATCTGCCGCCCATCGATGTTTCACTGGAGGATGCTCATGCCCGCTGATTACGCACCGGAAACCGTGTCGGGTTTCCCTTCGGAAGCCGTCGATGTCGTCGTGGTGGGCGCCGGTCCCGCCGGCATGAGCGCGGCGGCGCGCGCCGCGCGCGCGGGTCTGTCCGTGGTGCTGCTCGACGAGCAGGACGCCGTCGGCGGGCAGATTTATCGGGCGATCGGCCGCGCCGATGCGCGCCGCAAGGAGATTCTCGGCCCCGACTATGCAGCGGGCGCATCGCTCGCCGACGCGTTCGCGCGCTCCGGCGCACGGCATGTCGCGCATGCGTCCGTGTGGCAGGCGACGCGCGAGCGCGCCGTGCACTATCTGAAGGACGGCAAGGTCGGCAGCTTCGACGCACGCCGCGTGATTCTGGCCACGGGCGCGCTGGAAAGGCCGTTTCCGATTCCCGGCTGGACGCTGCCCGGCGTGCTGACGGCAGGCGCCGCGCAGATCCTGCTGAAAAGCGCGGGCGAGGTGCCCGCCGAGCCGCCCGTGCTGGCGGGCTGCGGTCCGCTGCTCTATCTGCTCGGCTGGCAATACGTGCGTGCCGGCGTGCCGATCCGCGCACTGGTCGACACCACGCGTCACGAAGACCGCTGGCGCGCGAAGAAACATCTGCTGTCGGCGTTGCGCGCCTGGCCGTTCCTGAGCAAGGGCCTGCAACTGATCCGCACGCTGCGCGCCGCGGGCGTGCCCATCTACGAAGCCGCCGACGATCTGCGCGTCGAGTCGAAGCAGGATGCTCAAGGTGTCGAGCGTGCAGCCGCGCTGAGCTTCACGACGCAAGGCCGTGCGCACCGGATCGACGCGAACGTGATCCTGCTGCATCAGGGCGTCGTGCCGAATACGCAGTTCACGCTGTCGTTGCGCGCGCAACACCATTGGGACGCCGCGCAGCTATGCTTCGCACCCACCACCGACGCATGGGGCGAACTCGACGTGCCGGGCATCTTCGTCGCAGGCGACGGCGGGGGTATCGGCGGTGCGCTGGCGGCGGCCGAACAGGGCGCGCTCGCCGCGCTGCAGGCGGCCAGTCAACTCGGCGCAATCGATGCCGCCACCTGCGAGCGCGAAGCCGCGACGCACCGCCGCGCGCTGGAGAGCGTGATGCGCATCCGTCCGTTCCTGGACAGCCTGTACCGCCCGCGCGACACGAACCGTATTCCGCGCGACGACGTGGTCGTGTGCCGCTGCGAGGAAGTGACGGCGGGCGACGTGCGCGGTTTCGTCGAACTCGGCTGCCTCGGCCCGAACCAGGCGAAGTCGTTCGGACGCTGCGGGATGGGGCCGTGTCAGGGGCGCATGTGCGGGCTGACCGTCACCGAAATCATCGCCGACGCGCGCAAGGTGCCGCCGGAAGAAGTCGGCTATTACCGCATCCGTCCGCCCATCAAGCCGCTGACGCTAGGAGAACTCGCCGGTGAATGACGCTGCCCTGTCCTCTTCCAGCGCCGTGCGCGAAGCCGACGTGCTGGTCATCGGCGGCGGGCTGCACGGCTCGAGCAGCGCGTTCCACCTGGCCGCGCGCGGCGCGAGCGTGACCGTGCTCGAAGCCGACTACGTCGCGCGGCATTCGTCGGGCGTCAATGCGGGCGGCGTGCGCACGCTCGGCCGGCCGCTGCCCGAGATTCCGCTCGCGCTGATGTCGCGTGAAATCTGGCACAGCCTGCGCGAGACGATCGGCGACGATGGCGGCTTCGTGCCGTCCGGCCAACTGAAGATCGCGGAAACGAAAGCCGAACTCGACGAGTGCCGCGCCCGCGTGGCGCAACTCGAAGCACACGGCTTCACGCACGAAAAGCTGATCGACCGCGCGAGCGTGCTCGAACTCGAGCCGGCGCTTGCCCGGCACGTGACGGGCGGCATCTGGGTCGAGCGCGACGGCTATGCGCTGCCGTTCAAGACCACCACCGCCTTCCGGCTCGCCGCGCAACGGCATGGTGCGGCGTTTTTCGAAGGCACGCCCGTCACCCGCATCGAACAGCGCGGCACGCGCTGGTTCGCGCAGACGCCGCGCGGCGAGTTCAGCGCGGAAAAACTCGTCGTCACGGCGGGCGCGTGGGCGGGACAACTGGCCGAACAGGCGGGTGAACGCGTGCCTGTGCATCCGGAAGGGCTGATGCTGATGGTCACGCATCGCGTCGCGCCGTTCTGCCGCGCGACGCTGGGTGCAACCGGGCGTCCGTTGTCGTTCAAGCAGTTCGACAACGGCACCGTCGTGATCGGCGGCAAGCTGATCGGTATCGCCGATCTGCACGGCCGGCATGGCGAAGTCGATTTTGCGCGGCTCGTGCGCAGCGCCAATACCGTCATCGATCTCTTCCCGCATTTGCGGCATCTCGGTGTGAACCGCGCGTGGGCGGGCGTCGAAGCATTCACCGACGATGCACTGCCCGTGATCTCGCCAAGCCGCTGCGCGTCGAATCTCGTCTATTCGTTCGGCTATTGCGGCAGCGGTTTCCAGCTCGGACCGGCTTGCGGGCGGCTCGTGTCCGAACTCGTGCTCGACGGCAAGGCTTCACTGCCGCTCGATGACTTCGCAATCGACCGTTTTACGCGCCAGCGCGTGCCGCAGCAGACAGCCGGCGCCGACGCGCACTGATCACACCCCCGCGCCGCCCGGCGCGCCTTCCTGTACTCAAACCTTAGGAGCAAAGCAAGATGTCCGACATCGTGAGAATCGAAACGAATCAGCGTATGAGCCGCGTCGTGAAGGCGGCGGGACTCGTGTTCATCGGCGGCCAGACGTCGAACGATCATGCGCCCGATGTGAAAACCCAGACTGCGAGCGTGCTGGCGAAGATCGACGGCTTTCTGGAAAAGGCGGGCATCGACAAGACGCGCCTCGTGTCGGCCCAGGTGTGGCTCGCGAATATCGAGCGCGATTTTGCGGGCATGAACAGCGTGTGGGACGCGTGGGTTACGCCGGGCTGCGCGCCGACTCGCGCGACCGTCGAAGCGAAGCTCGCCGCGCCGGAACTGCTGGTCGAAATCGCCGTCGTCGCGCTGGCGTAACGGCGGCTTCGCGACGAGCCGTTTTTAAGGCGGCACCGAAAACTATACTTCGGCCTGCTATTCGATTTTCGTGCCCACCTGCGCCCAGAGCCGGGTTCTATGACAAGTGAGCGGCATTCCTGTATTCGCGCAACGGATCGCCGAAAGCGTCCGAGAGGTGTCGCAAGATGCTCCTCCTAGCGCCGCCACAGGCGAACCGGTTACATACGAACACATGCAAGTACAGCGGCTTGTTAAGTCACTTTCCCTGATCACATTGCCAGTCACACCAGAACCCCTTCGCACAGGTATGACATATAAGACTAAGGTTTACTATGAATCTCGTCTGAGGCCTCGTACTCTGGTTTGAGCGGCCGGATGCGGCGGGGCTCCAGTGGTCCGGGTGTCCGACGAAATCGAGCCAAGCCACGGCTCCGGAAGCAGGAAGGTCGGGAATCATCCCGCCCCGTTGCCGGACCCTTCGAGGCACATCATGAAAAAGCGCAGTCTGTCGTGTGCAATGGCGAGCACGCTCTTGCTCGCAAACGTCGCCGCCGCCCAGCAGTACCCGATGCTCGACGCCGTCGCGAACAGGATCGTGCAGAAATACCAGCAGTCGAGCTGCGAGCAACTGTGGCAGGAGCGCGCCGAGAAAAAGGGCCGCCCGAAGCCGGAAGGCGAGCAGATGGCGGTCCAGGCGATGCACAACGACCCGCAGATGCGCGCCGTGTTCATCGACCGCGTGGCGGCGCCGATCGCCAACAAGATGTTCGAATGCGGGATGATCCCCTGATCGTCGCCGGGCGTGACTTTACGCTACGTTTGATCACGGAGGCTGCGGTGACTGCCTGGAAACCAGCCGGACGCGCAGCGGTCGCCGCGCTGTGCGTCTGCATGGCCGCGAGCGGCGGCGCGCAACAACGCGCGAACGTGCCCTCGAAAGTCGCGGCGAAGCAGGCGCAGGCCGCGCCCGATTATCAGCCGGGACTCGACCAGCACGCGCTCGACGTTATCAAGTCCGCCTGCGACCGCCTCGCGGCGGCGAAGTCGATGGCGTTCACGGCCATCGTCTCGTATGAGAGCCCGAGCCGAATCGGCCCGCCCCTCGTCTACTCGACCAGGTCGGAAGTCCTCATGCAGCGGCCCGACAAGCTGCGGGTGATCGCGCTCGGCGACGGTCCGCGCTCGGAGTTCTATTACGACGGCAAGACAATAACGGCCTTCTCGCCCGCCGAGAGACTCGTGGCCGTCACCGACGCGCCGCCGACGATCGACGACGCGCTCAAGAAGGCCTATGACGTCGGCGCGATCTATTTTCCGTTCACCGACGTACTCGTCGCGGACCCGTACAAGGACATCGCCGACGGATTGAAGATCGCGTTCTACATCGGCCGGTCGACCGTCGTCGACGACACGACGACCGACATGGTCGCCTATGTGACGGGCGACGTGTTCGTGCAGGCCTGGATCGGCACAGAGGACAAGCTGCCGCGCCGCATCTACGCGGTCTACCTGAACGATCCCGCGCGCCTGCGCCATGTGCTGGCGCTCACGCACTGGGTGCTCGATCCGCAGCTTCCCGCAAACGCGTTCGTGGCGTCCGACACGTCTGGCGCGGCGCCCATTGCATTCGAGCGTCCCGACGCCGCAAACGCGCCCGGACTCAAGCCGCCCCCGAAGGCGAGGGCCGCCAGCGCTCAATGAGGAGGCGCCTCGTGAAGACTCTTGCAATCTACGTGGCCGGTTTCGTGATTCCGGCCTTCGCCTCGGGCCCCGCCGGCGCCTGGGGTCACGCGGGCGGCTGGTCGCGCCCGTCCGGGTCTGAATCGATGACCCGCAGCAACGCATGGGGCGGCAGCGAAACGCACACCCCCGGCCAAGGCACCACCGCAACCAACCGCTACGGCGACACGGCCACGCACACGCAAGGCTCGGGGCAGACGAGCTTCAGCAATCCATACGGCGGCAGCGCCACGCACACGTACGGCCAGGGCACCACGGCAACGGGCGCCTACGGCGGCACCGCGACGCACAAGGCAGGCTCCGGGCAGACCACCTATAGCAACCAGTACGGCAGCGCAACGCACACCTATGGCCAGGGCACCACGGCGACCAACAACTATGGCGGCACCGCGACGCACGTTCAAGGCTCCGGCTACACGACCTACACGAACGCATCGGGCGCGACCGCTATCACAGCACCTACTACGGCAACACCGTTGTCCTCGACAGTGACTTCCGCCATCTCCACATTGTCGACGACGGCTTGCGCGACCGTCATCGTGATGCGCGCGCCGTGGATGCGCGCCGGCGGCACGTATTTCAGCGCGTTGTCCAGCAGGTTCGCGATCACTTCGCGCAGCAACACGGGATTGCCGCGCGCGATGAGCGGATGATCGTTCGACGGATCATCCAGCCGCTGAAAACCCAGGTCCACGTGCACGGCGAGCGCGCGCGGCACCCATTCGGCGCCCGTCTCGAACGCAAGCGATGCGACGTCCAGATTCACGAAACGCGCGGCCTGTTCTCCAGGCTCGGCGCGCGCAAGGGACAGCAGCTGGTTCGACAGACGCACCGCGCGATCCGAAGCGGCACGCAATTCCTTCACGGCGGCGAGCGTCTGCTGCGGATCACGCGCGATGGCGGCCTGCTCGGCGTGCAGCTTGATCGCCGTGAGCGGCGTGCGCAGCTGGTGCGCGGCATCGGCGATGAACTTGCGCTGCGCGTCGAGCGCGGTTTTCAGGCGATCGAGCAAACCGTTCAGCGCGCCCGTGAGCGGACGGATTTCGAGCGGAACGAAGGTTTCGTCGACGGGTTCTAGCGATGTGTGCGTCTGACGGTTCAGCGAATCGGCGAGATCGGTCAGCGGATTGAGCTGCTGGTTCACGACGCGCCACACGATCACCCAGCCCGCGAGCAGCAGCAACAGCAGCGGCATCATGATCGCGACGAGAAACTCGGCGGCGATCTGAAACCGGTGTCGCACAGGCTGGCCGACTTCGATGACGATGGGATTGCCCGTCGGCTGATCGACGCGCACCTGCGCGACGCGCACCGTCGTGCCTTCATGCTCCGTCTCGAACACGTACGCGTAGTGCATGCGACGCACGTTCGAGCCTTGCAGCGGCAGTTTCGGATCGCCGGCGATTTCGGTTTCGCCGTTGCTGATCCGGTACACGAGCTGTTCGACAGGATCGGAGAACATCGCCTGCGCGAGCGGCGGCACGGTGATCGGCGCGTCGGGTCCGGCAATCTGGATCTGCTTCGAAATGGCCGTGGCGAGATCAGCGAGCGAGCGATCGACGACATGCTGCGTGTATTGCCACGCGAGCCAGTACGCAATGAGGCCGCTCATCAGCGCGAGCAGCGAAAGGGGAGCGGCGAGGCGGCGCAGCAGCTGGCGGCGCAGACTATTCGCGGCGGGATAGGGCATGGTCGAACCCGCGATAAAAGGCCGACGCCGACGAACGATCGACTGCATCAGCCACACGTTTGAACGGCGGGTTTCAGCGGCGCGCGCCTCGCAGACTGCACGTGAGTTGCGCCCGAACTGCATGACGCATGCGGAGCGAAGCACACGCGACGCCGCGTCGTCGCTGCCGGGCCAAACGACACAGGCGACCGCCGCGCATTGTCGATGCGCTTGCGGCCGCGCGTCGGACCACCCGGACGCCGTCAGACCACAACGGTCTTGACGTGCATTATGACGCCTGGCGGATTTCCTGGAGCAGATAGCCGAAACCGCGCACAGTGACGATTTCGACGCGGCAGTTTTCCAGTTTCTTGCGTACGCGATGCACGTAGACTTCGATCGCGGTGTCGCCGAGATCGCCGCCGAAGTGCGTCAGGTGATCCTGCAGTTGCGCCTTGCTGACCACGCGGCCATGACGCAGCAGCAGCATTTCGAGCACGGCGAACTCGCGCGGCGACAGTTCGAGCGGCTTGTCGTCGTTGAAGATGCGGCGATCGACGCCCGACAGCCGCACGCCGCCGAGCGACACCTCCGGACGCGGCATGTCGCCATGCGGTCCGCTGCGGCGCATCACCGCGCGGATACGCGCTTCGAGTTCGGCGGGTTCGAACGGCTTCAGCATGTAGTCGTCCGCACCGGAATTCAGGCCCTGGACGCGGTCGTTCAGCTCGTCGCGCGCGGTCAGCACGATCACGGGCGTATGACGGTTGCTCTGACGGAAACGCGAGAGCAGCGTCATGCCGTCGATGCCGGGCAGACCGAGATCGAGGATCACGAGTTCGTGGCGGTTCTGCGTCAGTGCCTGTTCGGCGAAGATGCCGTCGTGGACCATGTCGACCGTGAAGCCGGCTTGTTCAAGACTGCTTTGGATGCCGCGTGCGATGGGGCGGTCATCTTCGATCAGAAGGAGTCGCATGGGTTTCGCTCAAGTACAATGGGTTGGCAAGAGGCACGCGGTTCGCGGGGCGCCTGCTGCACAGAATGCCGTGCGGCGAGCCGTTCGATACGGCCTTCAAAAGATCAGCAAGCCATGTCCGATATTACGATCTCCGAACTGGAAGCCGCGATCAATTTCTGGCGTACGCGCTCGCCTTCGAGTGGCGACGAACATGTTCTGTGCAAGGAGGCAAGCGCGCTCTCCAAGCCGTATGCGCTGATGATTGTACAGCGACAGACTACGCTGCCGCAGGAAGGTTTGGACCAGAATGCACGCGCCGCATGGGATTCTTACGTGTCCCTTATAAATGGCCTAAAGAAGTGAAGGTTTGGTCGCCTGATTACCTGCAAAACGCTTTCACTTCTGACTTTCCCTTCGCTTCGCTGGCCTTCGACTCCCGCTCGCGGCCGTTTTTCAATCAAGGCTATTTCCCGGCCGAAATCTGATCGATGAAACGCGCGAGCTTGACGTCGCGTTCGGTGAGTCCGTTCGCATCGTGCGTGGACAGCGTGATCTCGACCGTGCTGTAGACGTTGAACCATTCGGGATGATGGTCCATTTCCTGGGCCTTGATCGCAACGCGCGTCATGAAGCCGAATGCCTCGTTGAAGTCGGCGAATTTCAACTTCCGCTTGATCGCGTCGCGGCCGTCGACGGCTTGCCAGCCAGCCAGTTGCGCAAGCTGCGTCGCGCGTTCTTCAGAAGAAAGTTTCTGGATCATCGTGTCACCTCTGCAGGTCGTGCGCGGCTGCGTCGATGCCGGTGCATCGGCCCCGCCGCGCTTGTGTACATCCATGCGAGTTCTATTTTTTCACGGTTGGCGATGTGCTGCAGAGCGTCGCCTCAGATGTCGCCGTCCGTCGCCCAGCCTTCGCCGGAGCCGCGCATGATGACGCGATCGCCCGCGCGGATGTCGCCCGCCGGAATCGGTGCCGCATCGGCGAGCATTGCCAGCAGGGGCGCGAAATCGGTTCGCGCGAGGTCGAATAGCTGCGCGAAGTCGTCGATCACGAAGTACGTCTTCTGGAACGTGTCGATCCGGTACTGCGTTTGCATCACGCGTGCGAGGTCGAACGCGATGCGATTGGGCGCATCGCTTTGCTGGCTATAAAGCGTCTCGTCTTTGCTCGACACGATGCCCGCGCCGTAGATTTTCACGCCGTTCGGGCTGGCGTCGTCGCGGATCAGGCCGAATTCGACGGTGTACCAATAGAGGCGCGCGAGCAGCGGCAACGCGTTCGCAGCGTGCGCGGCGAGCGCCGCGCGGCCGTACGCGTGCATGTAATCGGCGAAGACGGGGTCGAACAGCAACGGCACGTGGCCGAACAGGTCGTGGAAGCAGTCGGGCTCCTGCAAATAGTCGAGTTGATCCGGGCGCCGCATCCACCACGTGACGGGAAAGCGCCGGTTCGCCAGATGCTCGAAAAACACCTGGTCCGGCACCAGACCGGGCACGGCGACGATGCGCCAGCCCGTTGCGGGCATCAGTTGCGTATTGATGTCATCGAACGCAGGCACGTTTTCCGGCGACAGATTCAGGCGCTTCACGCCCAGCAGGAACGCGTCGCAGACTCGTCCTTCGAGGAGCGAAGTCTGGCGCGTGTAGAGCTGCTTCCAGACGGCGTGATCGACGCCGCCGTAGCGATCCATCGGCTGATCGATGGTGAAATCGGCGCGGGTTTGCAGGCCGACGTCGAATTGCTCCTTGAGCTTCGCGGTGTTCGGAACGGACATGGCTGGCAGGGCGGCTCGCCCAAGATTGGACGGCGTGCAAGTGTAGAGCGGAGAACGCGCGGAAAGGGCGCGAGTTATCGAAAGTACGCACCGTAAATGCGATAATCGTGCATGAACTCGCGAAACTATGCGGAGAGTTTACATGGTTGAACTCGATCACTTCGACCTTGCGCTGCTCGACGTCCTGCAGCGCTTCGGGCGCGCGACGCACCAGCAGCTAGGCGAGCAGGTGCCGCTTTCGCCGTCACAGATCGGCCGGCGCTTGCAGCGGCTGGAGTCGATCGGCGTGGTGGACGGCTATCGCGTCGTGCTGCGCCCAGAAAAGCTCGGGCTGGGCGTGACGGCGTTCACGAGCCTGAAGCTGAAGCACCACGGCGATTCGATCATCGAGCAGTTCCAGCAGCAGATCGACGTGCTGCCCGAAGTGCTGGAGTGTCACGCGGTGGTCGGCGATGCGGATTATTTGCTGCGTATCGTCGCGCCGGATCTGAACGCGCTGTCGTCGTTCGTGATGAAGAAGCTGATGCGCGTGCCAGGCGTCGACAGCGTGCGCTCGAACATCGTGCTGACCACGTTCAAGCGCAACGGTCCGTTGCCGCTCGGTCATCTGGCGCCGGGCGCGGCGGCCGTCTGACCTCGCGGCGTGGGGAGGGTCAAGCGGCCTTCAGCGGCTCCTGATTCAGCAAATCCACATACGCGACGCCGACCAGATCCGATTCCGGCACGCCGAGCTTCGCGAACATCGCGTGCGCTTCGGCTTCGCCGCCTTCTTCGTCGTCGTCCTGCGCGAGCACGACCTCCAGCTCGACGAAATCGCCGAGCCCATCCACGCGGTCCAGATGAATCCGCGTTCGTCCGACGATATAGACGTGGCGCTCCTTCGTGACGATGCCGCGCGTGGTCAGCGCGGTGGCCAGCAGCGAGTGCATCGCGTCCGCGTTGGTGACGGGGCTGCGCGTGTAGTACGACGCTTTCGGGCCGTCGCGGTCGTCGCGCTGATAGAAGATCAGTTCGGCGGGGGTGCCGTCGTCGAACTGGCGCAGCTTCAGACGGCCGCGCGGCACGTCGTAGAAAAAGTCCTGCTGTCGAAAGATCAACGGAGCGTCAGGCGAAAGTGCCGCGGCGCGCTCGCGAAGCTGCTCGAACTGCTGGGCGCGGGCTTTGATTTCGATATTGCGTGCCATGTGAAGCTCCTGTCGGAAGAAGATGCGTGGACGGCTGCTGACGACGACTGAATCGCCCCGTTTGCCGGCGTCGCAAGCCGGTCGGCAGAGCCAGAGGAAACACGGAAAACAGCGGACTGGGATTCGGTGACGCATTGGTCAATGCGTCGGGGAAAAACGTCGACCAGACGTCAATCTAGCAAAAAGCACATGGCGATGCGGTTAAAGGCCACGGTGCATGAGGGTACATACGCACTCGACATCGCCGCAGCTTCATGAGTCCGCCTCATATCGCACGACGCGTTGCCGCCCGCCAGCATTCACGCCGACCACTGCTGCTCGATCAGCTTCAGCGCGGCGGCGATGGCCGGTTCGTCCTTGTGCGCAGCGAGCGTGATGAACGTCAGCTCGGTCGGCACCGTGACGCCTTCGACGATCGTCAGCGCGTGCGCATGCGCTTCCGCAATCGCTGTCGCATCGCGTGCGAGCGTCAGACCAACTCCCGATTTGACGAGATCGAGCATCGACGGTTCCTGATCCACTTCCGCGACCTTGACGGGCTTGACGCCGGCATCCGCGAACCGGCGCGTGAGCAGCCGGTTGTGCGCGGACGCGGGCGGCGTCCAGATCCACGGCAGCGATGCCAGCGAGCGCCAGTCGCGCGCGCCTTGACGCGGTCTTTCCAGCCGGCGGGCGCCAGCACCCGATACTGGAAGTGTGTAAGGGTGACGGCGTGGAAGATCGCCGGCTCGCGCGTGTCGTCGTCGTCGGGCTGGCCGATGTAATAGCCGACGTCCAGTTCGCCCGCGCGCACCTGGTCGCGTACCCAGCCGGACATGCCGTGGCGAAGCTGCGTTTCGACATGCGGCCAGGTTTCGACGAGTTGCCGCAAAAAGCCGCCAAGCCGCAGAAACGCCGGGTCCAGAATCGTGCCGATGCGCAGCCGTCCGCGCACTTCCTGGCGCAGCGTCGCAGCCGCCCGCTCGACATCGGCCGCCGCGGCCAGTGCGCGTTCCGCGTGCGGCAGCAGCGCCTGTCCGTCGCGCGTGAGCGCCAGCCCGTGCGAAGTGCGCGTGAAAAGCGTCACGCCGAGCGCCGTCTGCAGGTTCTTGATCTGCAGGCTGACGGCCGGTTGCGTCAGATGCAACTGCGCGGCCGCGCGGGTGAGATTGCCTTCGCGCGCGACCGTCGCGAAAGCGCGGAGCAGGGTGAGGTCCATCCGCTGATATTAACGCGCCTTATATCGCATTTGAGCATTACTCATTGGATTTGCGGCCCGCTTGCCGATTACGCTTGGACCATCATGCGCGCTCGCGCGCCGCTGCGCCGCAGCATCGATCATCACAAACCATTCTTCCAGGAGACAACATGAGCGAGACGGATCAAGGCAAGGTTCGCGCGCTGACGCACGCCATCAACGGCCGTCCCATCGACGGCACGAGCCAGCGCTTCGGCGATGTGTTCAATCCCGCCACGGGCGCCGTCACGTCGCGTGTGCCGCTCGCGAGCGTCGCGGAAGTCGATGCGGCCGTCGCCGCCGCGAAAGCCGCGTTTCCCGCGTGGAGCGAGACGGCGCCCATCAAACGCGCGCGCGTGCTGTTCAAGTTCAAGGAGTTGCTCGACCGTCACCACGACGAACTCGCCGAGATCATCACGAGCGAGCACGGCAAGGTGTTTTCGGATGCGAAGGGCGAAGTGATGCGCGGCATCGAGATCGTCGAGTTTGCATGCGGCATTCCGAATCTGCTGAAGACCGATTTCACCGATCAGATCGGCGGCGGCATCGACAACTGGAATCTGCGTCAGCCGCTGGGCGTGGTCGCGGGCGTCACGCCGTTCAACTTCCCGATGATGGTGCCGTGCTGGATGTTCCCGGTCGCGATTGCGTGCGGCAACACGTTCGTGCTGAAGCCTTCGGAGCGCGATCCGTCGGCATCGATCCGTCTTGCTGAATTGCTGAAGGAAGCAGGCTTGCCCGATGGCGTGTTCAACGTCGTGCACGGCGACAAGGTGGCCGTCGATGCGCTGCTCGTACATCCCGATGTCAGCGCGCTGTCGTTCGTGGGCTCGACGCCGATTGCCGAATACATCTATACGGAAGGCACGAAACACGGCAAGCGAGTGCAGGCGCTGGGCGGCGCAAAGAACCATCTCGTCGTGATGCCCGATGCCGATCTCGATCAGGCCGTCGATGCATTGATCGGTGCCGCGTACGGCTCGGCGGGCGAGCGCTGCATGGCGATTTCAGTGGCCGTCGCCGTCGGTCATATCGCCGACGAACTGATCGACAGGCTCACGCCGCGCGTGAAGTCGCTGAAGATCATGAACGGCATGGAAGCCGAAGCCGAAATGGGTCCGCTCGTGACGGCGGCGCATCGCGAGAAAGTGTCGGGTTATATCGATGCGGGCATCGAGGCGGGCGCGAAACTCGTGGTCGATGGGCGCGGTCATCAGGTGCCCGGTCACGAGAAGGGTTTCTTCCTCGGCGGCACGTTGTTCGACGACGTGAAGACCGACATGAAGATCTATCGGGAGGAAATCTTCGGGCCCGTGCTGTGCGTGGTGCGCGTGCCTGATTTTGCCTCGGCTGTCGAACTGATCAACAAGAACGAGTTTGCCAATGGCGTGTCGTGCTTCACGTCCGATGGCGGTGTCGCGCGCGCGTTCTCGCGGCAGATCGAGATCGGCATGGTCGGCATCAATGTGCCGATTCCCGTGCCGATGGCGTGGCATTCGTTCGGCGGCTGGAAGAAGTCCTTGTTCGGCGATCACCATGCATACGGCGAAGAAGGCGTGCGCTTTTACACGCGCTACAAGAGCATCATGCAGCGCTGGCCCGACAGCATTGCGAAGGGCGCGGAGTTCACGATGCCTGTTGCGAAGTAAAGAAAACGCGCTGCGCGCAGCGATGTGAAGGAGACAAAGATGGGCACGACAACAAGAAAACTGGAAGGCGAATTCGACTACATCATCATCGGTGCGGGCACGGCGGGCTGCGTGCTGGCGAATCGCCTGAGCGAAGATCCGGATGTCAGCGTGCTGCTGCTCGAAGCGGGCGGCAAAGACGACTATCACTGGATACACGTGCCCGTCGGCTACCTCTATTGCATCGGCAATCCGCGCACCGACTGGCTCTACAAGACGCTTGCCGAACCCGGCCTCAACGGCCGTGCGTTGTCGTATCCGCGCGGCCGCGTGCTGGGCGGCTGCTCGTCGATCAACGGCATGATCTACATGCGCGGCCAGCGTGAAGACTACGACGAGTGGGCGCGGGTCACGAACGATGCTTCGTGGTCGTGGGACGCGGTGCTGCCCATCTTCAAACGCAGCGAGGATCACCACGGCGGTGCGAATGAATTCCACGGCGCGGGCGGTCAGTGGCGCGTCGAAAAGCAGCGTCTCAGATGGAAGATTCTCGAAGAGTTTTCACGCGCAGCACAAGAAACTGGCATCCCCGCCACCGACGATTTCAATCGCGGCGACAACACGGGCGTCGGCTTTTTCGATGTGAACCAGAAGCGCGGCATTCGCTGGAATGCATCGAAAGCATTCTTGCGGCCCGCGATGTCGCGTCCGAATCTCACCGTCATCACGGGCGCGCACACGCAACGTGTGGTGTTCGAAGGCAAGCGGTGCGTTGGGGTCGAATATCGCGGCGACGCCGAGTACTTCGCGAAGGCGCGCATCGAAGTGATCATGAGTTCGGGCGCGATAAATTCGCCTCAATTGCTCGAACTCTCGGGCATCGGTAACGGCGCGCGTCTGCAGAATCTCGGCATCGATGTCGTGCGCGATCTGCGCGGCGTCGGAGAGAATCTGCAGGACCATTTGCAGTTGCGCATGGCGTTCAAGGTGCACGGCGTGCGCACGCTGAACACAGCCTCCGCGCACTGGTGGGGCAAGATGATGATCGGCCTGCAGTATCTGTTGACGCAGAGCGGGCCGATGTCGATGTCGCCGTCGCAACTCGGCGCCTTCGCGAAGTCGGATGCAAACGACAGGTCGCTCGATCGCGCCGATCTCGAGTATCACGTGCAGCCGCTTTCGCTCGACAAGTTCGGCGAGCCGTTGCATCGCTTCAATGCATTCACGGCGTCGGTGTGTCATTTGCGTCCGACTTCGCGCGGCAGCGTGCACATCGAATCGCGCGATCCTCATGCAGCGCCTTTGATCGCGCCGAACTATCTGTCGACGGAATACGACCGGCATGTGGCTGCAAACGCATTGCGGCTGACGCGCCGCATCGCGGCCGCGCCTGCATTGAAGCAGTACAGGCCCGAGGAGATCTTGCCGGGCATCCAGTTTCAAACGGAAGAAGAATTGCAGACCGCTGCGGGCAACGTGGGCACGACCATCTTCCATCCCGTCGGCACATGCCGCATGGGCACGCCCGATGATCCGGGCGCTGTCGTCGACAACCGCTTGCGCGTGATCGGCGTCGAAGGGCTGCGCGTCGTCGACGCATCGGTGATGCCGACCATCACATCGGGCAACACCAACTCGCCCACACTGATGATCGCCGAACGCGCGAGCGACATGATCCGCGCAGACCGTCGCGCGCCGCGAGCGGGCGCCACGATGTCGACGGCCACCTCTTCTACGATGTCGGTTGCATGACGCGCAACGTTTAACGTTTGACGCGTTCAAGGTCGCATCAAACACTAAGTGCAAATCCCAATGATTGCGCTGCATCATTGGCGAGACAATGGCATCCGTGCTGCGTGGTGCGGCATGGACCACCGTCCGCATTGGTGCACCACGCCACGATTTGGCACGGGGGTCTCAACGCCAAGGAAAAGAGTCGCGCCGGAATCTGCGCGGAATAAAACGCGGTAGTGCTTCGCCTTACTTCGCATGGAAGGGAACATGATTCTCGGCGATACGATACTCGAGACGCGCGGGCTCACACGTGAGTTCAAGGGTTTTACCGCAGTCAACGGCGTGAATCTGCGCGTGAAGCGCGGCTCGATTCATGCGCTGATTGGCCCGAACGGCGCGGGCAAGACCACGTGCTTCAATCTGCTCACCAAATTTCTCGTTCCCACTGCGGGTCAGATCGTCTTTAACGGCGTCGATATCACGGGCGAGCGCCCGGCGCAGATCGCGCGTCGCGGCATCATCCGTTCATTCCAGATTTCCGCTGTATTTCCGCATCTGACGGCATTGCAGAACGTTCGCATCGGTTTGCAGCGTCAGCTCGGCACGGCATTTCATTTCTGGAGAAGCGAGCGCACGCTGCGCCAGCTCGATGACCGCGCGATCGATCTGCTCACACAGGTAGGCCTGACCGATTTCGCGGATACGCCAACTGTCGAATTGTCGTATGGCCGCAAGCGCGCGCTCGAAATCGCCACCACGCTCGCGATGGAACCCGAACTGATGCTGCTCGACGAACCGACGCAGGGCATGGGCCACGAAGACGTGGACCGCGTGACTGCACTGATCAAAAAGGTGTCGGCGGGTCGCACGATTCTGATGGTCGAACACAACATGAATGTGATTGCCGGCATCTCCGACACGATTACCGTTCTGCAGCGCGGCGAGGTGCTCGCCGAAGGCACATACGCGGAAGTCTCGAAGAACCCGCTCGTCATGCAAGCCTATATGGGCAGTGCGGACGCAGCGCTTGCCGGAGCGCATGCATGAGCACAGTGAGCGAACAGGAAAACGCAGCGGTCAGTGTGGTGAGCGGCGAGCCGGCGCTGGAGATCGCCGGGCTGCAGGCCTGGTACGGCGAATCGCACATCCTGCATGGCGTCGATCTGACCGTGAGCCGCGGCGAAGTCGTCACGCTACTCGGCCGCAACGGCGCGGGCCGCACCACCACATTGCGCGCGATCATGGGCCTCACGGGGCGCCGCACGGGGTCGATCCGCGTGGGCGGCCGCGAGACCATTTCGATGCCCACGCATCGAATCGCGCATTGCGGGGTCGGCTATTGCCCGGAAGAGCGCGGCATCTTTTCGAGCCTCTCCTGTGAAGAAAACCTGCTGTTGCCGCCGGCCGTCGGCGACAAGTCGTTGATGATGTCCATCGACGAGATCTACCAGATGTTTCCCAATCTGCAGGAACGGCGGATGAGCCAGGGCACGCGCCTGTCGGGCGGCGAGCAACAGATGCTGGCCGTCGCGCGCATCCTGCGTACGGGCGCGAATCTGCTGCTGCTCGACGAAATCTCGGAAGGACTCGCGCCCGTGATCGTGCAGGCGCTCGCGCGCATGATCGTGACGTTGAAGGCGCGCGGCTACACGATCGTGATGGTCGAACAGAACTTCCGCTTTGCGGCGCCGCTCGCCGATCGTTTCTATGTGATGGAGCATGGGCGCATCGTGGAGCATTTCGGTGCGAAGGAACTCGAAAGCAAAATGCCGGTGCTACACGATTTGCTCGGCGTCTAAGCGGGGTGGACGCATCCCGGCCACAAAGCGGGGTCGTCATGGGAGCACGACGCACGACACACCCAGATGCCTCTGATAACCACAAGCATGAAAACAGGAGACACGCATGAAACTGAAGACTTTCGCCAGATTGTCAGCCGTCTGCTTCGCGGCTGCAGCGGGTGCGATGTTCGCTGCGGGCAGCGCGCAGGCGGCCGATGGCCAGACCGTCAAGATCGGCTATATCACTGATCTGTCGGGTCTGTATGCGGATATCGACGGCCCGGGCGGCCTCGAAGCGATCCGCATGGCGATTGCCGATTTCGGCGGCAAGGTCAACGGCAAGCCGATCGAACTCGTCTACGCGGACCACCAGAACAAGGCCGACATCGCTGCATCGCGCGCTCGCGAATGGATCGACCGCGACGGCGTCAACGTGATCATCGGCGGCACGAATTCGGCGACGGCGCTGTCGACCAACCAGGTCGCGGGCGAAAAGAAGGTTCCGTACATCAACATCGGCGCGGGCGCGGATAACCTCACCAACGAGCAATGCACGCCGTACACGGTCCACTACGCGTACGACACGATGGCGCTCGCGAAAGGCACGGGTTCGGCCGTGACGAAGCAGGGCGGCAAGACCTGGTACTTCCTGACGGCGGACTACGCGTTCGGCAAGGCGCTCGAGAAGAACACGTCGGACGTGGTCAAGGCGAACGGTGGGCAAGTGCTCGGCACCGTGCGGCATCCGCTGTCGGCATCGGACTTTTCGTCGTTCCTGTTGCAGGCGCAAGGCTCGAAGGCGCAGGTGCTGGGCCTCGCGAATGCGGGCGGCGACACCATCAACTCGATCAAGGCGGCGAAGGAATTCGGCATCACGAAGTCGATGAAGATTGCGGCGCTGCTGATCTTCCTGACCGACATCCACAGCCTCGGACTCGAAACGACGCAAGGACTGGTCGCCACCGACAGCTGGTACTGGAACAAGGACGCGAACACGCGCAAGTGGGCGCAGCGCTACTTCGACAAGATGAAGAAGATGCCGACCAGTCTGCAGGCAGCGGACTATTCGGCCGTTACCACGTACCTGAAGGCCGTGCAGGCGGCAGGCACGACCGACAGCGACAAGGTGATGGACCAGCTTCACAAGGCGAAGATCGACGACTTCTACGCGAAGGGCTACATCCGTCAGGACGGCAGCATGATCCACGACATGTACCTGATGGAAGTGAAGAAGCCGTCGGACTCGAAAGAGCCGTGGGACTATTACAAGATCACCGCGACGATTCCTGGCGAACAGGCGTTCGCGACCAAGGCTGAATCGCGCTGCGCGCTCTGGAAGTAAGCGGTTTGCAGCGGGACGCGACGGGCGGCGCACGTGCCGCCCGTCGCGTCGCGTGAGCGAATTGCGTCGATATCATTTTGACGGCGGATTCGATGGATATCTTTGGCATTCCGCTACCGGCGATGCTCAGCCAGTTGCTGCTCGGTCTCGTGAACGGCTCGTTCTACGCGATCCTGAGTCTGGGGCTGGCCGTGATCTTCGGTCTTCTCAACGTGATCAATTTTGCGCACGGCGCGTTGTTCATGTTGGGTGCGATGCTCACCTGGATGGGCCTGTCGTACTTCAATCTGCCGTACTGGGTGATGCTGGTGCTCGCGCCCGTGCTCGTCGGATTGTTCGGCATCTTGATCGAGCGCTCGATGCTGCGCTGGCTGTACAAGCTCGATCACCTTTACGGATTGCTGCTCACGTTTGGGCTGACGCTCGTCGTCGAAGGCGTGTTTCATTCGATCTACGGTTCGTCGGGTCAGCCGTATGACGTGCCCTCTGCGCTTGCGGGCGCAACCAACCTCGGCTTCATGTTCCTGCCGAACTATCGCGCATGGGTGGTGGTCGCGTCGCTGGTCGTGTGTTTCGCGACGTGGTTCGTGATCGAGAAGACGCGGCTTGGCGCCTATCTGCGAGCGGGCACGGAGAACCCTAAACTCGTCGAGGCATTCGGCGTGAACGTGCCGATGATGGTGACGTTGACGTACGGCTTCGGCGTCGCGCTCGCCGCGTTCGCAGGCGTGCTCGCGGCGCCCGTCATCCAGGTCTCGCCGCTGATGGGCCAGCCGATGATCATCACCGTGTTCGCCGTCGTCGTGATCGGCGGAATGGGTTCGATCATGGGCTCGATATTGACGGGCCTGCTGCTCGGCGTGATCGAAGGGTTCACGCGCGTGTTCTATCCGGAAGCATCGGCGACCGTGGTCTTCGTGATCATGGCGCTCGTGTTGCTCGTGCGTCCGGCGGGTCTCTTCGGCAAGGAAAAATGATGCAGAGAAAAGCGCTCTACAGTCTGCTGCTGCTTGCGCTCATCGTCGCGCCGTTCGCCGGCGTGTATCCCGTGTTCGTGATGAAGGTGCTGTGCTTCGCGCTGTTCGCGGCGGCGTTCAATCTGTTGATCGGTTATACGGGGCTGCTGTCGTTCGGTCACGCGATGTTTCTTGCGACGGCGGGCTATATCACCGGTTATTCGATCCAGACGATCGGGCTGACGCCGGAGCTGGGCGTGATCGCGGGTGCGCTGGCGGCGACGCTGCTCGGCTTTGTCGTCGGACTGTTCGCGATTCGCCGGCAGGGCATCTACTTCGCGATGGTGACGCTTGCGCTCGCGCAGATGGTGTACTTCGTGTTCCTGCAGGCGCCGTTCACGCACGGCGAAGACGGTCTGCAGGGTGTGCCGCGCGGCAAGCTGTTCGGCATCCTGAGTCTGTCGTCGGACCTGACGTTGTACTTCGTCGTGCTCGTCGTGATGGTGCTGGCGTTCCTGCTGATCGTACGCATCGTGCATTCGCCCTTTGGGCAGGTGCTGACCGCGATCAAGGAGAACGAGCCGCGCGCGATTTCGCTCGGCTATGACACGAACCGCTTCAAACTGCTCGCGTTCGTTTTGTCAGCGGGTCTTGCGGGGCTGGCGGGATCGCTGAAAGTGCTGGTGCTCGGGTTCGAGACGCTCGGCGATGCGTACTGGACGATGTCCGGTCTCGTCGTGCTGATGACGCTCGTAGGCGGCATGGGCACGCTGTTCGGTCCGCTGCTGGGAGCCGCGCTGATCGTCTCGCTGGAAGACAGACTCGGCGACATCGGCAGCGGGCTCGCGTCGGTGACGGGCGTCGACTGGTTCCGCTCGCTCGGCGAATCCGCGACGATCGTGACGGGGCTCATCTTCATTGCCTGCGTGCTGGCGTTTCGCCGCGGCATCGTGGGCGAGATCGTGCAGCGGGTCAAACCCTTGCGCGCGTGAACCGGCCGAAAATTGGTTTGCCATCCGAACGATTCAATGCTGCGGTGTGATGCTGCTAAATGAGGCGATTACGGAGCGAAACTACAAGAATGCGCCCCAATTTTGTGCGGCACTGCACCACTAGGGTAAATGCTAGTTGCCCGTGACACAGTCCCCGTTTAATCTTCACACAGCTCTGATGCACCGAATTTTGCAGGTGGAGAACGAGGAGACAATGAGGCACAAAAGTGCCCATACAAAAGCGCTGTTGGATCAGATCCAACAGCGCTTTTTACTTTCCGGCGTCCGTTTCGCTTTTCTGCTTCGCACGCATCGCGTGCCGCGTCCGGTTGTAAATCTGGCGCCTCTTCATTCGCCGTGCCCGGCGTTTTTCCCTAAAGATTCAAAGCCTTCAAAGCGCTTGCCGCGCGCGGTATGCGTCCGCTACACTCGCCATTCGCCGACCATCGGGTCGGCCTTTGTCAAAGTCAAATGAACGCGAACAGCGGGGCGTAGAGGAGCGGAATGAAGTCGGCATTGCGGTGGATCAGCGCGACGTTGGTCGCGGCGGGCGTGTGCGCAAGTTATAGCGGCGTGGCATGGGCGGACGTGAAGATCGGCATGACGGTGTCGGCAACGGGCCCAGCGGCCTCGCTCGGCATTCCGGAGAAGAACACCAGCGCGCTTCTGCCGAAGGAAATCGCGGGCCAGAAGATCGACTACATCGTGCTCGACGATGCGACCGACTCGACGCAAGCCGTGAAGAACGCGCGCAAGCTCACGAGTGAAGACCACGTCGATGCGTTGATCGGTTCGACCGTCGTGCCGAACTCGCTCGCGATGATCGACATCGCCAATGAAACGCAAACGCCCATGATCTCGATGGCGGCGGCGGCATCGATCGTCGAACCGATGGATGCGAAGCGCTCGTGGGTCTTCAAGACGCCGCAGAACGACATCCTGATGGCGACGGCGATCGCGCAACACATGTCGAATCACGGCGTGAAGACGGTGGCCTTCATCGGCTTCTCGGATGCCTACGGTGAGAGCTGGTTCAAGGAGTTCGGCAAGGCCGCCGATCTCGCGAAGATCAAGGTCGTCGCGAATGAGCGCTTCGCGCGCAACGATGCATCCGTGACGGGCCAGGTGCTCAAGATGATGTCGCAGAACCCGGACGCCGTGCTGATCGCCGGTGCGGGCACGCCGGCCGCTTTGCCGGAAAAGACGCTGCGCGAGCGCGGCTACAAGGGCAAGTACTATCAGACGCACGGCGTCGCGAATAACGACTTCCTGCGCGTGTGCGGCAAGGATTGCGAAGGCACGTATCTGCCCGCGGGTCCGTTGCTCGTCGCAGATCAGCTGCCCGATTCGAACCCTGTGAAGAAGGCCTCGCTCGCCTACAAGCATGCGTACGAAGGCGCCAACGGCACGGGCTCGATTTCGACGTTCGGCGGTCATGCGTGGGACGCCGGCCTGCTGCTGCAACGTGCCATTCCTATCGCGTTGAAGAAGGGCCAGCCGGGCACGCCGCAATTCCGTGAAGCGCTGCGCGCCGCGCTCGAAAGCACGAAAGATATGGCGGGTTCGCATGGCATCTTCAACATGAGCGTGAACGATCACGCGGGCCTCGATCAACGGGCGCGTGTGATGGTGCAAATCGTCGACGGCAAGTGGAAGCTTGCTTCCGAATAAGCGAGGCGATTAACGCATTCAAACCAACCAAAAAGACGCGAGTAGTTGACGCGTCTTTTTTATTGCCCGCGAGATGATTGATCAAGGCAAAGCAGGGGAGACCATAAAGCGGTAAGGCCCGCATTTGACGCAATTGCAACGAGCAGGGAAAACCATGCTTGGCAGGCTTATACCCGATAACTAGATTCAGTTACCCGGTTCTCGAACTGGATTACGACACGCATTTAAAGCGTTTGGAGACATTCAATGAAAACGACAAAGCAATGGGTCCGTACTGCGATCGCAATGGCGCTCGTTTGCGGAGCGAGCACGGCGATGGCGCAGGTGAAGATTGGCGTCACGTTGTCCACTACGGGCCCCGCCGCATCGCTCGGCATCCCTGAAAAGAACACGATTGCGCTGCTGCCGAAGGAGATCGCCGGCAAGAGCGTCGAGTACATCGTGCTCGACGATGCATCGGACACGAGCCGTGCCGTGCAGAACACGCGCAAGCTGATCGACGAGAACCACGTCGATGCCATCATCGGCTCGACGGTCACGCCGAACTCGCTCGCGATGCTCGATCCCGTTTCGGAAGGCAAGACGCCGATGATTTCGCTGGCGGCATCGGCGGCCATCATTTCGCCGATGGATGCGAAGCGCTCGTGGGCCTTCAAGACGCCGCAAAACGACGGCCTGATGGCCGACGCGATCGCCGAGTACATGGAGAAGCATGGCGTGAAGTCGGTGGCGTTCATCGGCTTCTCGGATGCGTATGGCGAGAACTGGTACAACGTGTTCAGCAAGGCAGCGGATGCGCATCATCTGAAGCTCGTCGCGAACGAACGCTACAACCGTACCGATGCCTCCGTGACCGGGCAAATACTGAAGATCACGGCGGCGAATCCGGATGCCGTGCTGATCGCGGGTTCGGGTACGCCGTCCGCGCTGCCGGCAAAGGCGCTGAAGGAGCGCGGTTACAAGGGCAAGATCTATCAGACGCACGGCGTCGCGAACAATGACTTCCTGCGCGTGTGCGGCAAGGATTGCGAAGGCGAACTGCTGCCCGCAGGCCCGATTCTCGTGGCCGATCAGCTGCCCGAATCGAACCCCGTGAAGAAGTCGTCGCTGGCGTACAAGAATGCGTACGAGAAGGCGTACGGCGTGGGTTCTGTCGCGACGTTCGGCGGCCATGCCTGGGACGCAGGCCAGATGCTCGAACGCGCAATTCCCGAGGCGTTGAAGAAAGGCCAGCCGGGCACGGAAGCATTCCGCGTCGCGCTGCGCGAGGCACTCGAGAACGTCAAGGATCTGCCACTCTCGCACGGCATCATGAACATCACGACCACAGACCACAACGGTCTCGACAAGCGCGCTCGCGTGATCGTCGAGATCTCCGATGGCAAGTGGAAGCTTCAGAACGACTAAGACGGTACTCGCCTCTCGCGCGATGCGTGGCGCGAGCGTCTAAGAACGCTCTCAAGCCACGCAGCAATTTTCTGATCGATAACAATGGCTAGCTCTGCCGCGCCGTATCACAGGCGCGGCAGTTGTTTTATGTGTCGCTGCTTCGTTTGGCGGCCAGCAGGCGTTCAGCTGGCTCTCACTGTTTCTCAGTTTCAATTTCGACGTTCCAGGACGAGTAAGTATGGATCTATCAATTGCGGCGATCCTCGCGCAGGACGGCATCACGACGGGCGCGATCTACGCATTGCTCGCGCTCGCATTGGTGCTGGTGTTCTCCGTGACGCGAGCCATTTTCATCCCGCAAGGGGAGTTCGTCTCGTACGGCGCGCTGACGCTCGCCGCATTGCAGACGCAGAAGTTTCCGGCGACCTGCTGGCTGCTGATGGCGATGGGGCTCGCCTGCTTTGTCGTCGACGTGGTCGCGATGGCGCGGCATCCTGAGCGCCGGCGCCATGCGGCGCGCACGCTCACGACGCTGGTCGGCAAGTATCTGCTGTTTCCCGTCGCCGTGTATGCGATCACACGCGGCGTCGTCGCGCAACCGCTGCCGATGCTCGCGCAGATCGCGCTGACGATGCTGATCGTGGTGCCGATGGGGCCGTTCGTCTATCGCCTCGCCTACGAGCCCGTGGCGGAAGCAACGACGCTGCTGCTGCTGATCGTGTCCGTCGCCGTGCACTTCGCGATGGTCGGCCTCGGGCTCGTGATGTTCGGCGCGGAAGGATCGCGCACCAACGCGTTCACCGATTCGACGTTCAACATTGGCAGCATGTCGATCTCGGGGCAGAGCGTGTGGGTGATCGGCGTGGCCGTGGTGCTGATCGGCGTGCTGTATCTGTACTTCGACCGCTCGATCTCCGGGAAAGCGCTGCGTGCGACGTCCGTGAACCGGTTGGGCGCGCGGCTCGTCGGCATCGGCACGACACAGGCGGGACGCCTCGCGTTCACGCTCGCGGCCGGACTCGGCGTGCTGTGCGGCATTCTCGTCGCGCCGCTAACGACCATTTACTACGACTCGGGTTTCCTGATCGGCCTGAAGGGCTTTGTCGGCGCGATTATCGGCGGGCTGGTCAGCTACCCGCTGGCGGCGGCGGGCTCGATACTCGTCGGCTTGCTGGAGTCGTATTCGTCGTTTTGGGCCAGTTCGTACAAGGAAGTGATCGTGTTCACGCTGATCATTCCCGTGCTGCTCTGGCGGAGTCTCGCCAGCCCGCATGCGGAAGAAGAGGAGGAGTGACGCGATGAAACGCATCATGCAAAACAAGTTCTTCTGGTTGTTCCTCGTGGTGATGTTCGCGTTGCCCGTGCTGCCGCAACCGGTTCGCGTACCCGAGTATTGGGTCACGCTGCTCAACTACATCGGACTGTATTCGATCGTCGCCATCGGCCTTGTGCTGCTGACGGGCATCGGCGGGATGACGAGCTTCGGGCAGGCGGCGTTCGTCGGTGTCGGCGCATACGCGACGGCGTATCTGACGACGCAGTTCGGCGTTTCGCCGTGGCTTGCGCTGATCGTGGGGGTCGTGCTGACGGCCTTGATCGCGTTGTTGCTGGGCGCGGTGACGATGCGGCTATCGGGGCACTTCCTGCCGCTTGGGACGATCGCGTGGGGGCTCGCGCTGTTCTTTCTGTTCGGCAACATGGAGATGCTCGGCAAGTACGACGGCATCAACGGCATTCCTGTGCTCAACGTGCTCGGGATCAACCTGGAATCCGGCCGCCATATCTATTACCTGATCTGGACCGTCGTGCTTGGCGCCGTCGTGTCTGTTCAGAATCTGCTTAATAGCCGGCCCGGACGCGCGATCCGCGCGCTGCGCGGTGGCGGATTGATGGCAGAGGCGATGGGTGTGAATACGGCGTGGATGCGGGTCGTGATCTTCGTCTATGCCGCTGTGCTCGCGGCGATTTCGGGCTTTCTCTACGCGCATCTGCAGCGCGCCGTGAATCCGACGCCGTTCGGCCTGAATCACGGCATCGAGTTTCTGTTCATGGCCGTGGTCGGCGGCGTCGCGCACGTCTGGGGCGCAGTGCTGGGCGCGGCGATCCTCACGATTCTTCAGGACTATCTGCAAACGCTGCTGCCGAAATTGCTGGGCGAGAACGGCAATTTCGAAATCATCGTATTCGGCATCCTGATGGTGCTGCTGCTGCAGTACGCGCGCCAAGGTGTCTGGCCGTACGTGGCGCGCATTTTTCCTCGGGGTGGCCGTGCGCATGTGCCGGATCATGCCGACGCGTTGCCGCAGCGCAGCAAGCCGGCGGCCGGCGAATCGCTGCTGGTCGTCGATAGGGCACGCAAGCAGTTCGGCGGGTTGGTCGCGGTGAACGATGTCAGCTTCGAGGTGAAGGCGGGGCAGATCATCGGATTGATCGGTCCGAACGGCGCCGGTAAATCGACCACGTTCAACCTGGTGACGGGCGTTCTGCAAGCGACGAGCGGCGCGATTACTTTCCGGGGCGAACGTATCGACGCGCTCAATTCACGCGAAATCGTCAAACGCGGCATCGGGCGCACGTTCCAGCACGTCAAGCTGCTGCCAGGGATGACCGTGCTCGAGAACGTGGCAATCGGCGCGCATCTGCGTGGACATGCGGGCGTCTGGCGCAGCGTGGTGCGGCTGAACGCGGCCGAAGAGGCGCGTCTGATGGCGGAAGCCGCACGGCAAATCCGGCGCGTCGGCCTCGAGGCGCACATGTATGACGAGGCTGGCAGTCTTGCGCTCGGCAAACAACGCATTCTGGAAATTGCGCGTGCGCTTTGCTGCGATCCCACTCTGCTACTACTCGACGAGCCCGCGGCCGGGTTGCGTTATCAGGAGAAACTGCAGCTGGCGACGCTGCTGCGCAAGCTGCGCGAAGAAGGCATGAGTGTCCTGCTCGTCGAACACGACATGGATTTCGTGATGAATCTCACGGATCGGCTGGTGGTGATGGAGTTTGGAACGCGGATCGCGGAAGGCCTGCCACAAGACGTGCAGAACGACCCGGCCGTGCTGGAAGCGTACCTTGGTGGGGTGGAATGATGGCGGAGCAGACAATGGATACGCCGATTCTCGAAGTAAGCGGGTTATCCGTTCGATACGGAAAGGTCGAGGCATTGCACGACGCAAGAATTGCCGTGCGTCCCGGCCAGATCGTCTCGGTAATCGGGCCAAACGGTGCCGGAAAGTCGACGTTGCTCAACGCGATCATGGGCGCGCTGCCGGTGACGGGGCATGCGAAGGGTGCGGTGATCTACCGCAACGAGGACGTGAGCCACGTGCCCGTCGAAAAACGCGTCGCGCGCGGCATGTGTCTTGTACCGGAAAAGCGCGAACTGTTCGCGACGATGACGGTTGAAGACAATTTGGTATTGGGCGCGTACCGACGCAAGCGGGCGGGGGAGCGCAATTACCTGGATCAGCTCGAACCCGTCTTTCAGCTTTTTCCGCGGCTGAAGGAGCGCCGCAGGCAGGCGGCTGGGACGCTGTCGGGCGGTGAGCGGCAGATGTTGGCCGTTGGCCGCGCGCTGATGGGCAAACCGGACTTGCTGATGCTTGATGAACCGAGTCTGGGTTTGGCGCCGCTGATTGTGAAAGAGATTTTTCATATCATTAGCGCGCTGCGGCAAACAGGCGTCGCGACCCTGCTGATCGAACAAAACGCGCGTGCGGCGTTGCAGATTTCGGATTACGGCTACGTGCTCGAAACAGGCGAGCTCGCTCTGGAAGGCGAGGCGATTGCGCTAGCCCAAAACCCCAGAGTGATTGAAACCTATCTGGGTCTGACGAAAAAAGTCGCGTAGCCGACGGAATTTCTTGCGGACCGGCTGTCAAACGAACGGCGTGTTTCACGTGAAACACGCCGTTTTTTCGTCCTATGCCGTCTGGACGGAATTCGGGCCAAAAGCGAACCCGCTATAATTTCGCCCATACAATTTTCTTTAGGCTCACGCGGAGCTCCGGCGTGAGATCCGCGATGCTTTATCCCACAGAATTTGACGTAATCGTCGTCGGCGGCGGTCATGCCGGCACGGAGGCCGCATTGGCGTCCGCGCGCATGGGCAACAAAACGCTTTTGCTCACGCATAACATCGAAACCCTCGGCCAGATGAGCTGCAACCCGTCGATTGGCGGTATTGGCAAGGGGCATCTGGTCAAAGAAGTTGATGCGCTCGGCGGCGCCATGGCGGCGGCCACTGACGAAGGCGGTATCCAGTTCCGCATCCTCAATTCGTCCAAAGGCCCCGCAGTCCGGGCGACCCGTGCGCAAGCTGACCGCGTGCTGTACAAAGCGGCGATCCGTCGTCGCTTGGAGAATCAGCCGAATCTTTGGCTTTTCCAGCAATCGGTCGACGATTTGATCGTGGAAGGCGACAAGGTCGTCGGTGCGGTGACGCAAGTTGGCGTCCGTTTCCGCTCGCGGGCGGTTGTGTTGACGGCTGGAACCTTCCTTGACGGGAAGATCCACGTCGGCCTCAACAACTACACGGGCGGACGCGCGGGCGATCCGGCTGCTGTCTCATTGTCAGCGCGGCTCAAGGAACTGAAGTTGCCTCAAGGACGCCTGAAGACGGGTACGCCGCCGCGTATCGACGGGCGCACGATCGATTTCTCCAAACTTGAAGAGCAACCGGGCGATCTCGATCCGATTCCCGTCTTCTCATTCCTCGGGCGCGTCGAACAGCATCCGCGTCAGGTGCCGTGCTGGGTCACGCATACGAATTCGCAGACGCACGAGATCATTCGGGGCGGATTGGATCGCTCGCCCATGTACACGGGCGTCATCGAGGGCGTGGGCCCACGTTATTGCCCGTCAATCGAGGACAAAATCCATCGATTTGCGTCAAAAGAGTCGCATCAGATCTTCCTCGAGCCGGAAGGGCTGACAACGAATGAGTTCTATCCGAACGGCATCTCGACGAGCCTTCCTTTCGACGTTCAGCTCGAACTGGTGCGTTCGATGGTCGGCCTTGAGCACGCGCACATATTGCGTCCCGGCTACGCAATCGAGTACGACTACTTTGATCCGCGCGGCCTGAAGGCTTCGCTGGAAACGAAGGTAATCAATGGACTGTTCTTCGCGGGCCAAATCAACGGTACGACGGGCTACGAAGAGGCCGCGGCCCAAGGGTTGCTGGCCGGCATTAACGCCGGTTTGTTCGTTCAGGGTAAGGAAGCGTGGTGCCCGCGTCGCGATCAGGCCTATCTGGGTGTGCTGGTTGATGATCTCGTGACGCGCGGCGTCTCTGAACCGTATCGCATGTTCACCAGTCGCGCGGAGTATCGTCTTAGCCTCCGCGAAGACAACGCGGACATGCGGCTGACGGAGATCGGACGTGAGTTGGGCGTTGTCGACGATGTGCGCTGGGACGCTTTCAGCCGCAAACGCGACGCTGTTTCACGTGAAACAGAGCGCCTGCGAACGACTTGGGTCAATCCGAAGACGCTTTCGTCTGACGAAGCCACCGCGCTGTTGGGCAAACCTATCGATCACGAATATAGCCTCGCGGACCTGCTGCGCCGCCCGGGTGTTTCGTACGACGGTGTCTGCGGATTGCGGGAAGGCGCATGCGGCCCTGCAGAGCCACTGGCCGGCGATGAAGTGCTGCTTGCCCAGATCAAGGAACAGATCGAGATCGGCGTTAAATACCAAGGCTATATCGAGCGTCAGGCCGGTGAAATCGAGCGCAACGAAGCGCACGAGAGTACGCGGCTGCCCGAGAATCTCGATTACGCGGAAGTTCGCGGCTTGTCGTTCGAGGCGCGCCAGAAGCTGACACAGTTCCGGCCTGAAACGATCGGTCAAGCGTCGCGTATTTCTGGCATCACGCCGGCGGCAATCTCGTTGCTGATGGTTCACCTCAAGCGCGGTCTCGGCCGTCGCGGGCAAAAGCCTGTCGATACGGGCGCGGACAACTCGCCGGTGGCTCAATGACGGCCCGTCCGAACACGATGCCTACTCGCGAGTCGCTGGCTGAATTGCTGGGGGAGGGCGTCCGCGACCTCGGCATCGCTTTGAACGGCGATCAGCATGACAAGCTACTCGACTATGTTGCATTGCTGGCAAAGTGGAATGCCGTCTACAACCTGACGGCGATTCGCGATCCGAGGCAAATGCTGATTCAGCACATTCTGGATTCACTTTCGATCGTTCCGCATCTCGCTCGATCCGGCGCGGCGTCGGTGCTGGATGTCGGCTCGGGCGGGGGGCTGCCCGGCATCGTGCTGGCGATCGTATTCCCCGAATGGTCCGTGACCGTCAACGATATCGTCCAGAAAAAATCCGCGTTTCAGTCGCAAGCAAAGGCCGAGCTGGGCCTCGCGAACCTCGCGGTGGTGACCGGCCGTGTCGAGAATCTGCGGCCGGGCGTCGAAGTATCAGGAAAGTTCGATGTGATCGTCTCGCGCGCATTCGCAGAACTCGCGGATTTCGTTACACTGGCCCGTCACCTCGTCGCGGAAAACGGCGCGATCTGGGCGATGAAGGGCGTGCGACCGGATGGGGAAATCGAGCGTTTGCCGCGCGATGCACGGGTGAAGCAGGTGATCCGTCTAAAGGTGCCGTCGCTGGACGCCGAGCGGCATCTGGTCGAGGTCACCGTAGACTGAAGCTCGATCGAAATCTCATTAAACAGGCTGCAAAGGGACACCTAAAAGATGGCAAAAATCTTCTGCGTTGCGAACCAGAAGGGTGGAGTCGGCAAAACGACAACCGCGGTCAATCTCGCCGCGAGCCTCGCATCGCAGGGACAACGGGTCCTGCTCATCGATCTCGACCCACAAGGCAACGCTACGATGGGCAGCGGTGTCGACAAGGCGGCTTGCGAAAACACTGTGTACGAAGTGCTGGTCGACGGCGTGTCGGTGGCGGATGCACGCGTGAAGTCGGAGGCTGTTTCGTATGACGTATTGCCCGCCAACCGAGAACTGGCCGGCGCCGAGGTTGAACTCGTCAGCATGGACAATCGTGAGCGTCAACTGAAAGAGGCGCTTGCGCACGTCGTCCAGGACTACGATTTCGTGCTGATCGATTGTCCGCCCGCGCTGTCGCTATTGACGCTGAACGGCCTGTGCGCCGCGCATGGCGTCGTCATCCCGATGCAGTGCGAATACTTCGCGCTCGAAGGCTTGTCGGACCTCGTCAATACCATCAAGCAGGTTCACGCGAACCTCAATCGCGATCTGAAGGTCATCGGCTTGCTGCGCGTCATGTTCGATCCGCGCATCACGCTGCAGCAGCAGGTTTCGGAACAATTGAAGGAGCATTTTGGCGACAAGGTGTTCGATGTCGTCATTCCGCGGAACGTGCGGCTGGCCGAGGCACCGAGCTACGGACTGCCGGGCGTCGTGTTCGACCGCGCATCGCGTGGCGCGCAGGCTTATGTGCAGTTCGGCCAGGAAATGATCGAACGGGTGCGAGCGCTATGACGCAGCGCCAATCATCCAAAGCGGACCGAGGAACCACGATGAACGCAGTAGCACGGAAGAAGGGGCTGGGCAGGGGACTGGAAGCACTGCTTGGCGGAAGCGCGGACATCACGGAAGCGGTGAAGATCAACGGCGCGCCGCATACGCTGCCGCTCGACAAGATGCAGGCGGGCAAATATCAGCCACGCACGCGAATGGACGAAGGTGCGCTGCAGGAATTGGCGGCCAGCATTCGCTCGCAGGGTCTGATGCAGCCGATTCTGGTGCGTCCCATTTCGCCGGAGAAGTTTGAAATCATCGCGGGCGAGCGCCGTTTTCGCGCCGCCCGCCTGGCGGGCCTCGACGAAGTGCCGGTGCTGGTCCGTGACGTGCCTGATCAGGCGGCGGCCGCTATGGCGCTTATCGAGAACATCCAGCGGGAAGACCTGAACCCGCTCGAAGAGGCGCAAGGCATCCAGCGTCTGCTGGATGAATTCAGCTTCACGCATGAACAGGCAGCCGAATCGGTTGGACGGTCGCGCAGCGCGGTATCGAACCTGCTTCGTTTGCTAAACCTCGCTTCGCCCGTGCAGACGATGCTGCTCGCCGGCGATCTGGACATGGGCCACGCACGCGCATTGCTGGCCGTCGACGCCGCTACGCAGATTACGCTGGCGAACCAGGTGGTCAACAAGCGGATGTCGGTTCGTGAAACCGAAAAGCTGGTTACGGCAACGACTAAGGCCGCTCCCGCCGTGAAGGCGAAGGCCAACAACGACGGCGGCAGGGATACGCGGCGGCTCGAAGAGGAACTGTCCGATCTGCTTGCCGCCACGGTAAAGATCAAGCTGGGACGTCGCGGACGAGGGCAGGTGCTCGTCGATTTCGGCGACCTTGACGCGCTCGAAGGCATACTTGCGCGGTTGCGCGGCAACGCGACGGCATCGTAAAACGCCTTTCCGATGCCGACTGCTGAACACGCCATCAAGCCAACTCGAGGCCTGCTGCTCACGATCATCCACTACGTAGCGAAGGAGCCGGTGCTTTCCGTGCTCGTCGCTGCGTTGATCGTGCTGCAGATTTTCCATCCGCGACCGTGGAAGTCTTTGCCTTCGCTGGTCGACTGGCAAACCGTGCTGACCCTCGCTGGGCTGCTGATCCTGACGAAGGCTGTCGAATATTCAGGATTCCTGATGTGGCTCGCGCATCGTGTGGTCCACCGGATTCATTCGCAGCGCGGGCTCGCCTGGTTGTTGATCGCGCTCGCCGCGGCGCTGTCGACGTTGCTCACCAACGACGTCGCATTGTTCGTTGTCGTGCCGCTCGCCTTGTCGCTGAACGAATTGACGCCGCTGCCGCTCAAGCGCCTTGTGATTTTCATTGCCATAGCGGTCAATGCAGGATCGATCCTCACGCCGCTCGGCAATCCTCAAAACCTGTTTCTGTGGCAGACGAGCGGCGTATCGTTCGGCGGCTTTGTGCTGGCGCTTGCGCCGTTGTGCCTGGCGCTGATGGCGATGATGTACGCCCTCGCGGCAGTTGCGTTCAGGCCTATCCCGTTGGACCTGTCGGGCGACACGGAGCCGCACCCCGTCGATCGTCCGCTGCTGGGTGTCGCCGCGATACTGTTCGTGGCGTTCGTCCTGCTCGCAGATGCCCACCGAGCTGGGATCGGACTGATCGGCGTCGGCTTGGGATTTATCTTCTGGCGTCCGCGAATTGTCCTGAAGATCGATTGGCTTTTGCTGTTGATCTTCGTGTTCATGTTCATTGTCTTAAGAAGCGTCGCGGCATTGCCCTGGGTACACAACGCAGTTGGCCAATTGCATCTCACCACGCCGCTGCGCGCCTATGCCGCAGGCGCAGTACTGTCGCAATTCATCAGCAATGTCCCAGCCGCGATCATGCTCGCTGAGTTTTCGAAAGACTGGCGTGCGTTGGCGTTCGGAGTGAGTGTCGGCGGATTCGGATTTGCGATCGGTTCGCTGGCCAATCTCATTGCAATGAGGCTTTCAGGACAGCGCGGAATGTGGATGCAGTTTCATCTCTTTTCGGTCCCGTTCTGGGTGGTCGGCGGCGCGGTCGGCGGATGGTTGCTGTTGCATTTTTGACACTTGTGCGCGCGCGGAAAATGAGCATCCAGAACCGCCGTCACGGCGCATCGCGCGACGCGGTTCCTGTCCGGCCGCGACTGCCTTACATTTGCCGTCCGGTGCGCTGAAAACGGGGTTTTCCCGCATCATGAAGCGCCGTTTCACGGTGGTTATTGGTCGGGCTAAAGTCTTGAATTGGCTGCAACTATCGCTTACAATCGCCCGGATTTATTTGCTAGGCACCCCCGTAAGCGGCGCGAAAGCTCGCGGGCTGAAACAGGACTTTGCGGAACACTGCGATGGCGGTCAAAACGTCGAACCAAACGCCGCAGCAACGGCACGACGAACACCGCGAAGAGCGCATCGGTTCGCAAGCGCCGGGTCACCAGCGCGCAACGCATGACGAAGCGTGGGATGCCGAGCAGCAAGATAACAATATCGTTCCGCTCACGCGGGCTGAAGCTGAAAAGCTGTTCGGTCCGCAGGTGAGTCGTCCATCGCGCGTTACACCGCTCAAGGTCGTGATTGCGCAAATGGTTTTGTCCCTGGGTGCGACGCTGTTGTGGTGGCTGTTCTACAAGCCGCCGGGCGATGCTGCGCTGTCCGCGTTCCTGGGGGGAGCGATTTGCTGGGTGCCGAGCGCGTTGTTCGCGGCACGTCTTAAGAAGTTGAGCGGCGCCGAAACGGTGATGAGCTGGATGATCGGCGAAGCGCTCAAGATGGGGACAACGATTGCGATGTTTATTGCCGTCGCATTCTGGTATCACGACGTGCGGTGGATTCCGCTGCTCGTGACTTATCTCATCGCTCTCAAGACGTACTGGGTCGCGCTCGCCTGGCGGTGAAGCAAACGAGACATCGCTGACACGTGCATGAGCAACGTGACGTCAGCACGAGGCGCGCGGGTTTGACAGAAGCCCGCGCTGGCGTGTTCCCGCAATACAGCATTGCGGCGGGAGCGGCCCGGAAAAATTTTCGACAATTTGGGTGGCATTAACGATATGGCAGCTAGCGAAGGAACGCGCGCTCTGGACCCGTCCGAGTACATTGCGCACCACTTGCAGAATTTTTCCACCGCTCATCAGACGTCGATCTTCGATATCCACGTCTGGAATCTCGATACGCTCTTCTGGTCGATCGTGTGCGGTCTCGTCACCATCCTGATCCTGCGTCTCGCTGCGCGTAAGGCGACGTCCGGCGTGCCGGGCCGCTTCCAGTGCGCAGTCGAAATGCTGGTCGAAATGGTCGAGGATCAATCGAAGTCGATGATCCACGGCAACCGCGCTTTCATCGCGCCGCTCGCGCTGACCGTGTTCGTCTGGGTCGCGCTGATGAACTCGCTCGACTTTCTCCCCGTCGACCTACCGGGCCGCGTGATCGGCTGGCTGGGTCTGTCCGAAGTCATCTCGCACCACCGCATCGTGCCGACGGCCGACCTGAACGGCACGCTCGGCATCGCGCTCGGCGTGTTCGTGCTGATGATTTACTACAACTTCAAGATCAAGGGCGCAGGCGGCTTCGTGCACGAGCTGCTGTCCGCTCCGTTCGGCGCGCATCCGCTGCTGTGGATCCCGAACCTTGCACTGAACATCATCGAGTTCGTCGCGAAGACGGTTTCCCTCGGCATGCGGCTGTTCGGCAACATGTACGCGGGCGAGCTGTTGTTCCTGCTGATTGCCCTGCTCGGGAGCATCTGGAACTTCGGTGCGGACACGACGGTGCTTGGCTTCATCGGCCACGTGATCGCAGGCAGCGTGTGGGCGATCTTCCACATCCTGATCGTTCTGCTGCAGGCGTTCATTTTCATGATGCTGACGCTGGTGTACATCGGCCAGGCACACGACGCTCACTAACCGGCGCGTCGCCAAAGAATCAGAGTTTCAGAATCGTAGTTTTTTAAATCCCAGTTCCAAAAAGACTTTTCACAAGGAGTGATCATGCAAGCTTTCATCGCCAACATCCAGGGTCTGACCGCCATCGGTATCGGCATCATCATCGGCCTGGGTGCAATCGGCGCCTGTATCGGTATCGGTCTGATGGGTGGCAAGTACATCGAAGCATGCGCTCGCCAGCCGGAACTGATGAACCCGCTGCAAACCAAGATGTTCCTGCTGGCTGGTCTGATCGATGCGGCGTTCCTGATTGGCGTTGGTGTGGCAATGCTGTTTGCGTTCGCGAACCCGCTGCTGTCGAAGCTGGCAGGCTGAGGTTCCTCGGAAGTGCGCGCCTGATCTATAACTGATGAGGGCGCAAAGCGGAACGGGCACTAAGGCGCTGATCGAGCACTGAATCGATGAGCGCCTTGCCGTTTCCTCCTCCGAACAAGCAACGTTTAAGGAAACACCGTGAATCTCAACGCAACCCTGTTTGCGCAAATGGTCGTGTTCCTGATCCTCGCGTGGTTCACGATGAAGTTCGTGTGGCCGCCGCTGATCAACGCCCTCGACGAGCGCTCGAAGAAGATCGCCGACGGTCTCTCGGCCGCTGAAAAGGGCAAGCTGGAACTCGAAGCCGCGCACAAGCGCGTCGACCAGGAACTCTCCCAGGCACGCAACGAAGGCCAGCAACGCATCGCTGACGCCGAAAAGCGTGCCGTCGCGGTCGCCGACGAAATCAAGGCGCAGGCGCAAGCCGAAGCCGCTCGCATCATTGCCCAGGCGAAAGCCGACGCTGATCAGCAGATCGTGAAGGCGCGCGAAGCGCTGCGTGGCGAAGTCGCCGCGCTCGCCGTGAAGGGTGCCGAGCAGATCCTGAAGCGCGAAGTCGACCAGGCGGCTCACGCCGACCTGCTGAATCAACTCAAAGCCGAGCTCTGATCATGGCCGAACTTGCAACCATCGCCCGTCCGTACGCAGAAGCGCTGTTTGGCGTGGCCGAAGCTGGTGACATCGCCGCCTGGTCCGAATTCGTGCAGGAGCTGGCACAGGTTGCGCGTCTGCCCGATGTGCTGTCGATTGCCTCGAGCCCGAAAATCAGCCGTGCACAGATCAGCGACCTGCTGCTGGCCGCGGTGAAATCGCCGCTCAAGGACAATGCGCAAGCGAAGAATCTGGTTCAGATGCTGGTCGACAATCATCGTCTGCCGCTTCTGCCGGAAATCGCCACGCAGTTCGAAGAGTTGAAGAACGCCCGCGAAGGTGCGGCCGATGCGCTGATCGTCAGCGCATTCCCCCTCGAAGGTGCGCAGCTGGACGACCTCGTCGCAAGCCTCGAACGCAAATTCAAACGCAAGCTGAAGCCGACGGTCCAGGTGGACTCGTCGTTGATCGGCGGCGTTCGCGTGACGGTCGGCGACGAAGTGCTCGATACCTCGGTCCGCGCGCGGCTCGCCAGCATGCAGACGGCTCTGACCGCCTGAAGCCCTCACGTGGTTGTGGCGGCTGGCACGCAACAGAAATGACTATCAGGAGCGAATAATGCAACTCAATCCCTCTGAGATCAGCGAGCTGATCAAGAGCCGGATCCAGGGCCTTGAAGCGAGCGCAGACGTTCGCAACCAGGGCACCGTGATCTCCGTGACCGACGGTATCGTGCGCATCCACGGCCTGTCGGAAGTGATGCAGGGCGAAATGCTCGAATTCCCGGGCAACGTGTACGGCCTCGCGCTGAACCTCGAGCGCGACTCGGTCGGCGCGGTGATTCTGGGCGAATACGAAAGCATCTCGGAAGGCGACATCGTCAAGACGACGGGCCGCATTCTCGAAGTGCCGGTCGGTCCCGAACTGGTTGGCCGCGTGGTCGACGCGCTGGGCAACCCGATCGACGGCAAGGGCCCGATCAACGCAAAGCTGACGGACCCGATCGAAAAGATCGCTCCGGGCGTGATCTGGCGTAAGTCGGTGTCGCAGCCGGTGCAAACGGGTCTGAAGTCGATCGACTCGATGGTGCCGATCGGCCGTGGCCAGCGCGAGCTGATCATCGGCGACCGCCAGTGCGGCAAGACGGCCGTTGCGGTCGATGCGATCATCAACCAGAAGGGCAAGGACCTGATCTGTATCTACGTCGCGATCGGCCAGAAGGCTTCGTCGATCGTGAACGTGGTTCGCAAGCTCGAAGAAACGGGCGCGATGGCGTACACGATCGTCGTCGCCGCTTCGGCTTCGGAGTCGGCCGCGATGCAGTACCTGGCACCGTACGCCGGCTGCACGATGGGCGAATACTTCCGCGACCGCGGCCAGGACGCGCTGATCGTTTACGACGACTTGACCAAGCAGGCTTGGGCATATCGCCAGATCTCGCTGCTGCTGCGCCGTCCGCCGGGCCGTGAAGCCTACCCGGGCGACGTGTTCTATCTGCACTCGCGTCTGCTGGAGCGTGCTGCTCGCGTCTCGGAAGAGTACGTCGAGAAATTCACGAACGGCGAAGTGAAGGGCAAGAGCGGCTCGCTGACGGCACTGCCCGTCATCGAAACGCAGGCAGGCGACGTGACGGCGTTCGTTCCGACGAACGTGATCTCGATTACCGACGGTCAGATCTTTCTGGAAACCGACCTCTTCAACGCAGGTATCCGCCCGGCAATTAACGCTGGCGTGTCGGTGTCGCGCGTTGGCGGCGCGGCTCAGACGAAGGTCGTGAAGAAGCTGTCGGGCGGTATCCGTACCGACCTCGCACAGTACCGCGAGCTGGCTGCGTTCGCGCAGTTCGCATCGGACCTCGACGAAGCCACCCGCAAGCAGCTCGAGCGCGGCCGCCGCGTGACGGAACTGCTGAAGCAGCCGCAATATCAGCCGCTGCAAGTGTGGGAACTGTCGGTGTCGCTGTTCGCAGCGAACAACGGCTACCTCGACGATCTGGACGTCGCGCAAGTTCTGCCCTTCGAAAAGGGCCTGCGCGAATTCCTGAAGTCGAAGCATGCTGACCTGATCAAGCGCATCGAAGACAACAAAGACTTGTCGAAGGACGACGAGGGCGCGCTGCACGCCGCACTCAAGGACTTCAAGAAGTCGGGCGCTTATTGATCCGCGAGTGATCCGCAAGGCATAAACGGACCTTGAAGCAGCGTGGCGCGTGCAAGCGCGTCTGCGCTGCTTCGATCAAGGAGCAAGCTATGGCTGGAATGAAGGAAATTCGCGGCAAGATCAAGAGCGTGCAAAACACGCGCAAGATCACGAAAGCGATGGAGATGGTGGCCGCATCGAAGATGCGCCGCGCCCAGGAGCGCATGCGCGCTGCTCGCCCGTACGCCGACAAGGTCCGCGATATCGCTGCGCACATGAGCAGTGCGACGCCCGAGTATCGTCACCCGTTCATGGTGTCGAACGAAAGCGCGAAGTCGACGGGTTTCATCCTCGTCACGACCGACAAAGGTCTGTGCGGCGGCATGAACACGAACGTGCTACGTGCTTCGCTCCAGAAGTTCAAGGAGCTGGAGGGTCAGGGCAAGACGGTCGAGGCAACGGCTATCGGCAGCAAGGGCCTCGGTTTTCTGAACCGCCTGCGCGCGAAGACTGTTTCTAACGTCGTGCAACTGGGCGACACGCCACACCTCGAGAAGCTGATCGGCGCGGTGAAGGTTCAGCTCGACATGTACTCGGAAGGCAAGGTTTCGGCCGTGTATCTCGCGTACACCCGTTTCATCAACACGATGAAGCAGGAGCCGGTGATCGAGCAGTTGCTGCCGTTGTCGACGGAGCAGTTCGAGCGCAAGGAAGGCGAGCAGGATAGCCCGACGCCGAATACGGCGTGGGACTACATCTACGAGCCGGACGCACAAACGGTCGTCGACGAACTGCTGGTGCGTTATGTCGAAGCGCTGGTCTATCAGGCCGTCGCGGAAAACATGGCCTCGGAACAGTCTGCACGCATGGTCGCGATGAAGGCCGCTTCGGACAACGCGAAGACGGTCATCAACGAACTGCAGCTCTCGTATAACAAGAGCCGCCAGGCAGCGATCACGAAGGAACTGTCGGAAATCGTCGGTGGCGCCGCAGCAGTCTGACGCTGACGTCGACACGCGGAAGCGCCATCTGGCGAGTCCACCGAAATGCGCCGTTGCGCGAGTGAAGAATTGAGTATCTAAAGGAAAAGCGATGAGTACTACTGCTTTGGTAGAAGGCAAGATCGTACAGTGCATCGGCGCGGTGATCGACGTGGAATTCCCGCGTGAACACATGCCGAAGGTTTACGACGCGCTCATTCTCGAAGGTTCGGAACTGACGCTCGAAGTCCAGCAGCAGCTGGGCGACGGGGTGGTTCGTACCATCTGTCTGGGTTCGTCGGATGGTCTGCGTCGCGGCGTGATGGTGAAGAACACCGCGAAGCCGATCAGCGTGCCCGTCGGCAAGCCGACGCTCGGTCGCATCATGGACGTGCTGGGCCGTCCGATCGACGAAGCCGGCCCGATCGCGGCCGAAACCACGCGCTCGATCCACCAGAAGGCGCCGGCGTTCGACGAACTGTCGCCGTCGACGGAACTGCTCGAAACGGGTATCAAGGTTATCGACCTGATCTGCCCGTTCGCGAAGGGCGGCAAGGTGGGCCTGTTCGGCGGTGCTGGCGTGGGCAAGACCGTCAACATGATGGAGCTCATCAACAACATCGCGAAGGAGCACGGCGGTTACTCCGTGTTCGCGGGCGTGGGCGAACGTACCCGTGAGGGCAACGACTTCTACCACGAAATGAAGGACTCGAACGTTCTGGACAAGGTCGCGCTGGTGTACGGCCAGATGAACGAGCCGCCGGGCAACCGTCTGCGCGTCGCGCTGACGGGCCTGACGATGGCCGAGCACTTCCGTGACGAAGGCCTCGACGTGCTGTTCTTCGTCGACAACATCTACCGTTTCACGCTGGCCGGTACGGAAGTGTCGGCTCTGCTGGGCCGTATGCCTTCCGCAGTGGGCTATCAGCCTACTCTGGCTGAAGAAATGGGCAAGCTGCAAGAGCGTATTACGTCGACCAAGACGGGCTCGATCACGTCGGTTCAGGCCGTGTACGTCCCTGCGGACGACTTGACGGACCCGTCGCCGGCTACGACCTTCGGCCACCTGGACGCAACCGTCGTTCTGTCGCGTGACATCGCTTCGCTGGGTATCTACCCGGCAGTCGACCCGCTCGATTCGACTTCGCGTCAGATCGACCCGCACGTGATCGGCGAAGAGCACTACTCGATCACGCGCCGCGTTCAGCAAACGCTGCAGCGCTACAAGGAATTGCGCGACATCATCGCGATTCTGGGCATGGACGAACTGTCGCCGGAAGACAAGCTGTCGGTCGCACGCGCTCGTAAGATCCAGCGTTTCCTGTCGCAGCCGTTCCACGTTGCTGAAGTGTTCACGGGCTCGCCGGGCAAGTACGTGCCGCTGAAGGAAACGATCCGTGGCTTCAAGATGATCGTCGACGGCGAGTGCGATCACCTGCCGGAGCAGGCGTTCTACATGGTCGGCACGATCGACGAAGCCTTCGAAAAGGCCAAGAAGATCCAGTAAAGGCTGGGTGTAACGAAGCGGGCGCCGGCTAGCGCGGTGTCGCCGTCGAAAGACGGCGGTCGTGCAAAGCAGGCGCCTCGTCCTACGCTCACCAGCGTTGCATGAGACGAGAGTACGCGCTAAAGCGCTAACTCTCGCCGACAGGAGTCGACATAAATGGCAACCATCAAGGTAGACGTCGTCAGCGCGGAAGAGGAAATCTTCTCGGGCCAGGCGAAGTTCGTTGCGCTCCCGGGCGAAGCGGGCGAGCTCGGCATTCTGCCGGGCCACACGCCGCTCATCACGCGGATTCGTCCGGGTGCGGTGCGCATCGAATCTGAAAGCGGCGAAGAGGAGTTCGTGTTCGTCGCCGGCGGCATTCTCGAAGTGCAGCCGGGCGCGGTGACGGTTCTGGCCGACACGGCGATCCGCGGCAAGGATCTCGACGAAGCGAAGGCCGAGCAGGCTCGCAAGCGCGCAGAAGAAGCGCTGCAGAACACCGGCTCGAACCTCGAGTACGCCACTGCGCAAGCAGAACTCGCGTACGCGACGGCGCAGCTGGCCGCGATCCAGCGTCTGCGCAAGCTGCGCGGACAGCAGTAAGAAATAAAGCGTCACCGAAAGCAGCCCACGCGGCTGCTTTCTTTTTATCTTCTGCTTGACGTTTACGGAAAGGTAAGCAAAATCATACCGGTGCCCGAAGCAGCTAGAAAGCTGCGGGTAAGACTTGATGGCCGCGCGGCGCAACGCCGGCGCACAATCGGTCGCAAACTCATTTCAATACGGCGATTTATCTCTGGAGACAAACACCATGGCAACGCAAGCTGCAGGCGTGGGTGCGCTCATCGAACCGAAAGACGGCCTCTCGTACGTCCGCGGTTCAACCGATGTGCCGCTTAGCGAGTCGACGGTCGGACAGTTTCTCGTCGACACCGCTCGACGCTTTCCGGACCGTCCCGCAGTGGTGTTTCGCGAGCAGGAAATTCGCTGGACCTGGAAGGAGTTCAAAGAAGAAGTCGACGTATTGGCGTCAGGTTTGCTCGCGCTTGGCATTCAGAAGGGCGATCGCGTCGGCATCTGGTCGCCTAACCGCGTCGAATGGCTGATGACGCAGTTTGCAACGGCGCGCATCGGCGCCGTTCTGGTCAACATCAACCCGGCATATCGGCTCGCCGAACTCGAATATGCGCTGAACAAGGTGGGCTGCAAGGCCATTATTTCGGCGGAGAAGTTCAAGTCGTCGATGTATCTGCAGATGCTGCAGGAACTGGCGCCCGAACTGGGCACGGCCACGCCTGGCGATCTGCAGGCCGCGCGCTTGCCGGACTTGCGCATCGTGATCCGCATGTGCGACACCGAGACGCCGGGCATGCTCACGTTCTCGGATGTTATCGAGCAAGGTCGTACTTCGCTCGACACGCCAAGGCTCGACGCCATCGACGCGACGCTCGACGCGAACGACCCGATCAATATCCAGTTCACAAGCGGAACGACGGGCAACCCCAAGGGCGCGACGTTGACGCACCGCAATGTCGTGAACAACGCTCGCTATATCGCGATGGCGATGCGCCTCACCGAGCACGATTCGCTTTGCATTCCGGTGCCGCTGTATCACTGCTTCGGAATGGTGTTGGCTGTGCTGACTTGCGTGTCGGTGGGCGCGGCGATGGTCTTCCCCGGCGAAGCCTTCGATCCCGGCGCCACGCTGCGCGCCGTCGCCGAAGAAAAATGCACGGCGCTGCACGGCGTGCCGACAATGTTCATCGCCGAGCTGGATCACCCGGACTTCGCGACATTCGATCTGACCCGCCTGCGCACCGGCATCATGGCCGGGTCGCCGTGTCCGATCGAGACGATGAAGCGCGTCGTGTCGCAGATGCATCTTGCGGAAATCACGATCGCCTACGGAATGACGGAGACGAGTCCCGTGTCGTTCCAAAGCTCGACAACCGATCCCTTGGACAAACGGACGACTACAGTCGGCCGCATCCAGCCGCATCTGGAAGTGAAAGTGATCGACGCGCTTGGCAACATCGTGCCCGTCGGCGAAACGGGCGAGCTCTGCACGCGCGGGTATTCCGTGATGAAGGGCTATTGGGGCGACGAAGAGAAAACGCGCGAGAGTATCGTGGACGGCTGGATGCACACGGGCGATCTCGCAACTATTGACGCGCAAGGCTACTGCAACATCGTCGGACGTCTGAAAGACATGCTGATTCGCGGCGGCGAGAACATCTATCCGCGCGAGATCGAAGAGTTTCTGTTCCGCCACCCGAAGATCCAGAGCGTGCAGGTGTTCGGCGTTCCAGACGCCAGGTATGGCGAGGAGATCTGCGCGTGGATCGTCTTGCGAGGCGGCGAGCATCTGACGGCGGAAGAGGTGCAAGACTTCTGCCGCGGACAGATCGCCCACTACAAGATTCCGAAGTACATCCGCTTCGTCGACGAACTGCCGATGACGGTGACGGGCAAGGTGCAGAAATTCGTGATGCGTGAGCGAATGATCGACGAACTACATCTGAGCGAAGACAAGACCGCCTGATCTCTACGCGGCGGTAATCCTCGATCGAAAACGCAAGCGCCGTGTGCAGTTCACACGGCGTTTGGCTTTTGGGGAGGAGATTTTCACGCCCGCGCCCATGGAACTGTGGTGCGCAAACGTTTGGCGAGATAAAAAAAAAAGCGGGCCTGGAGCCCGCTAAAAACCACACGCTACGGGGTTAGCGCGAGGAGACCATTGGAGGAACCGCAAACTGGCGAAAGGGCGCCAATCACGACTCCAGCAGAGATGCCCCTTTGGAAAGAGCTTCGGTCTATGCCGACCGACCGTCCGTGTCTACAGACACCATTACCCGGCCGCATCCTTGCTGAACCCGTGAAAGGCATTGTGGGCGAATTACCTAGCCCGCGCGGTAACAAAGTGTTTCAGGTTGTAACGCCCACCAGATAAGGCGCGGCGGGATTTTTTGCTTCAAAAGTTTACACGACCGGCAAATATTACCGATACCTTTTGAGTGAAAATTCGCGGCTTCCGCTCGGTCGTTCGAAATAAATATTGCGCTGCGCTAATCTCAAACGACCCCGGTACGGGCTTCAGCCAGCAACGACCCTGGACGCCCGAAGCTCAATGCTCATACGGATTCCACCAATACATCCTTGAGCGGCGTGTCCGCTGTACAAATCGGCAATGGTGCAATGCAACATAAATCCACCGTCCTGGACGGACTTGTTAGCGCTTGATCGAACGCCCGTGCGCGGGAAGCCCTTGCCGGGCGGTAGCAAATCGAAATCGGTAAGTGCGACTGCCCGAGCCGTCACAAATGCCGGCTATTTAAGCCATTTGTCAGAAATTGCCTGATATTCGCCTGTCGCTCGTGCGAGGTGCAGCCACTGGTCGACGTACTGCTGAAACACAACATCTCCGCGAGGCACCATCCACGCCTTCTCACCGTACTGAAACGGCTTGTCCGGGTTCACCGAACAGAGTCCCGGATTCAGCTTCTGCTGAAGCAACGTCTCCGACGCATCCGTGACCATCACATCGGCCTTGCCCGCCAGGATCTGCTTGAAGATTGTCACGTTGTCCGGATAGACGGTGAGGTTGGCATGTGGAAAGAACTGTTTGGCGAAACGCTCGTTCGTGCCGCCCGGGTTGACAATGACGCGCGTGGTCGGCTGGTCGATCTGAGCCACCGTCTGGTACTTGCTCTTGTCGTCGCAACGCACGATCGGCGATTTTCCGTCGATCTGATACGCGTCAGTGAAGAACGCGCGCTTCTGCCGGTCCAGCGTAGTGGATACGCCACCCACGGCGACGTCGCACTTCGCGACGAAGTCGTTCATCAGGTTCGACCACGACGTCTTCACGAACTCCGGCTTCACGCCGAGCGACTTGGCGAGCGATTCAGCCATGTCGATATCGATGCCTTCGAACTGCCCGTCCTGCCGATAAAACGAATACGGCTTGTAGTCTCCCGTCGTGCAAGCGCGCAGCGTGCCGCGCGCAAGGACATCGTCGAGCCGCGATGCGGGCGCAGGTGCGGCATCTTGCGCCTGAACCGCGCCGGCACAACACAACGCACCGAGTACGACCAAGGTAGCCTTTTTCATTACGTCTCCTCCTTCATTTATCGTTGTTTGGTGGGAATCAGCGGGATTGATGATAGCCCGCGCAACTATCGGTGAACATCGGCCGGACGGCATAGGACAAACCGCAATTGCCAGCATTGCGAAGGCGGCGGCGGGCGCGCACCGGTTAAAATGCCTCTTTGCCTTCAGTTGCGAGCAACGTGGCCTACGACCTCCTCAACGACACCTTCCTGCGCGCGCTGTTGCGCCAGCCCACTGACTACACGCCGATCTGGCTGATGCGCCAGGCCGGACGCTATTTGCCGGAGTACAACGCCACGCGTAGCCGCGCAGGCAGTTTTCTTGGGCTCGCGAAGAACCCCGACTACGCCACGGAAGTCACGCTGCAGCCGCTCGAGCGCTATCCGCTCGACGCCGCGATTCTTTTCTCGGACATCCTGACCGTCCCCGACGCGATGGGGCTCGGCCTCGATTTCCAGGTGGGCGAAGGGCCCCGGTTCGCGCGTCCGGTGCGCACGGAGGACGATGTCGCGCGGCTGGCCGTGCCGGACATCGACAGCACGCTGCGCTACGTTACCAACGCCGTGCGCCAGATCCGTATCGCGTTGACCGACGCGCAAGGGCGCCAGCGCGTGCCGCTGATCGGTTTTTCCGGTAGTCCGTGGACGCTCGCGTGCTACATGGTCGAAGGCGGCAGCTCGGACGACTTCCGCACCGTCAAATCGATGCTGTACGGCCGCCCGGACCTGATGCATCGCATTCTCGACGTCAACGCGAAAGCTGTCGCGGCATATCTGAACGCGCAGATCGAAGCGGGCGCGCAGGCCGTGATGATCTTCGACACGTGGGGCGGTGCGCTCGCCGACGGCATTTATCAGCGCTTCTCGCTGCATTACATCCAGCAGGTGGTCAGCCAGCTCAAGCGCGAGCACGACGGCAACCGCGTGCCCGTCATCACCTTCACGAAGGGCGGCGGCCTCTGGCTCGAGGACATTGCGGACATAGGTGTCGATGCCGTCGGTCTCGACTGGACAGTCAACCTTGCCAAGGCACGCGAGCGTGTCGGCGGGAAGGTCGCGCTCCAGGGCAACATCGATCCGTCCGTGCTGTTCGCGCCGCCCGCCACGATCCGCATGGAGGCGCGCGCGGTACTGGACAGCTTCGGCAATTTCCCCGGCCACGTTTTCAACCTGGGGCACGGCATCTCGCAGTTCACGCCGCCTGAGCATGTCGCCGAACTGGTCGACGAAGTGCATCGTCACAGCCGCGCCATTCGCGCGGGGTCCGGTCGCCCGTCCGTTTAAAGCGGGCGGCAAAATGTGACATTTGTGTTGCAGTGCAGCGACTCGGGCATCCGGCCAGAGGGGAAAATTGCGTTCCACGGGCCGTCCAAAGCCGCTCTTCGCGTTGTCAAGACTTGACTTATGCACATTCGTCACGCTGCGGCGCGGTAGAGGGCTGGATCGCCAGCGGCAGCTTGAAAAGTACGTGGAATTCTGATCGACGCCTTAAGTATCAAGGCTTTGCGGGTTGTTAAGACGAATGTGCGCTATCCCACAAAGAGGCCGTATCCACGCCGTCTGCGGGACTTGTGGGGCGAGTTCTCAACAAAGTTATCCACAGGAAAATGAGGCCGGGCGCAATTGTCGAAGCAAATTCAAAACTTAGCGCCGAATTTGAAGTTTTACTTTAAGTTTGGCGACGCCCTCCAGCCTGTGAACAACTTCCTTCGCGAACGGCGCTCATGCGGGTCAACGATCTGACTTCAACCTACGTTCGCGTCGCGCTCGATCATCCGCTGCCGACGCTTTTCGACTACCGCTGCGACCCCGCGTCGGCGCCGAAGCCGGGCATGCTCGTCAGCGTGCCGTTCGGCAAGCGGCACGTCGTCGGCCTCGTGATGGAAGTGACCGCCCACAGCGACGTGGCCGTCGACCGTCTCAAATCGGTGGACGTCGTCTGCACGGCGTGTCCGCCGCTCCCGGAAAACTGGCTGCAACTCGCACAATTCGCAGCCGACTACTATCAGCGCGGCATCGGGGAGGTCGCGTTGCCGGCGCTGCCGCAGGCGTTGCGCGATGCTTCGCGTTGGGCGCGCCTGTTCGCGCCCGAGGAGCGCTACCGGTTGCTGTCCGCGGGCCACGCGGCGCTGCCGGATGCGTTGCCGGCCCGCGCGAGCGCGCTGCGCCGTCTCGCGCAAGCGCTGGCGCAAAGCGACTCGCTGTCTGCTGTCGATGCCCGCGCGCTCCATCCGAAGGCCTCCGCGACGCTCGACGCGTGGCAAGCCAAAGGCTGGGTCGCGCTCGATGTGATCGACCCTGCCGCGCCGCGCCCGGCGCAGGGCGACACGCACCCAAATCCGCAAGAAAGCGCACAAGAAAGCGCACAAGAAAGCGCACAAGAAAGCGCACAAGCGACCCCGCTGCCGACCCTCACGGACGAACAGGCGGCCGCCGTCGACGCGATACGGGACGCGCAGGGCTTCGCGCCGTTCCTGCTGCATGGCGTGACGGGAAGCGGCAAGACGGAAGTCTATTTGCGCGTGCTGGCGGGATTGCTGGCCGCCAATCCGCACGCGCAGGCGCTCGTCCTCGTGCCGGAAATCAACCTGACGCCGCAGTTCGAGGCGGCCTTTCGCGCGCGCTTTGCGTCGATGGACGACACCGCGATCGTCACGCTGCACAGTGGGCTGGCCGAGGGCGAGCGCGCCCACAACTGGTTCGCCGCGCACACCGGCCGCGCGCGCATCGTGCTAGGCACGCGGCTCGCGGTGCTGGCGTCGTTGCCGCATCTGTCGATCATCGTCGTCGACGAGGAACACGACCCCGCTTACAAGCAGCAGGAAGGCTTGCGCTATTCGGCGCGGGATCTGGCCATCTGGCGGGCCAAGCAACTGGGCGTGCCTGTCGTGCTGGGGTCGGCCACGCCTTCACTCGAAAGCTGGTGGCAGGTCGATCAGGGGCGCTACGGGCGGCTCACGCTGTCGCGCCGCGCTGTCGCCGACGCCGCGCTGCCCACGGTGCGACTCGTCGATCTCGAGGACGAGCGGCGGCGCGGCCGCGCATCGGTGGAAGGGCTGTCGGGCCTGTTGATCGCGGCGCTGAAGACGCGCCTCGAGCGCGGCGAGCAGAGCCTCGTGTTTCTGAACCGGCGCGGCTACGCGCCGCAACTGGCCTGCGACGCATGCGGCTGGGTCGCGGGCTGCCCGCGTTGCAGCGCGTATGTGGTGCTGCACAAGCCGGAGCGCGCGCTGCGCTGCCACCATTGCGGCTGGGAATCGCGCATTCCGCGCTCGTGCCCGGAGTGCGGCAACGTCGATATCGCGCCGCTCGGACGCGGCACGCAACGTGTCGAGGAAGCGCTGGCGGGCGCCGTGCCGGGCGCGCGGGTGCTGCGCATCGATGCCGACAGCACGCGCCGCAAGGGCAGCGCGCAGGCGCTGTTTTCGGATGTGCATGCGGGCGAGGTCGATATTCTCGTCGGCACGCAGATGATCGCGAAGGGACACGACTTCCGGCGCGTCTCGCTGGTGGGCGTCCTGAACGCGGACACGGCGCTCTTTTCGCACGATTTCCGCGCGAGCGAGCGGCTTTTCGCGCAGCTTATGCAGGTCAGCGGCCGGGCGGGGCGCGCCGGTCTGCCGGGCGAAGTGCTGGTGCAGACGCGCTATCCGACCCATGCGCTATATCACGCGCTCGCCCGTCACGATTACGTCGGTTTCGCCAACTCGACGCTCGCTGAGCGCCGCGATGCGCACTTGCCGCCGTTCGTCTATCAGGCGATGCTGCGCGCCGAAGGCCGCACGCTGGACGCCGCGCTCGCCTTCCTGCAGCAGGCCGCGGCGTTGCTTACGGAGATTCCCGCGGCCAGCCGCGTCACCGTGTACGACGCCGTGCCGCTCACCATCGTCAAGGTGATGCACGTGCATCGCGCGCAACTGCTCGTCGAAAGCGCGTCGCGAGCGGCGCTGCAGGCGACGTTGCGCGCATGGCAACCGGCGCTCCGTACGCTCAAAGGCGTGCTGCGCTGGAGCATCGAAGTCGATCCGCTCGACATCTGAGCCGCCGCGCCGCCTTCTCGCGCGTATTTGCGCGCAAATCCCTTTAAGTCATATCGATCAAACGAAAGGTCGTTTCGTTTCCGTCTATAGCTCGACTATATTTCGCCGAATCGGCGCATGTTTCACAACAAATCGATAGCGCGTGCGCCGCCAACTCAAGACCGGGCATTGCGATGAGCGATACGAGACACACCTTGCCGGCGGGCGCGCAGCCTTCGCGCCGCACGCAAACGACAGGCGGCGGCGGACTTTTTTCGACGGAAGACTGGTGGGCCGTATGGGTCGGCTTGCTGGTGATCGTCGTGGCGTGGGCGCTGTTTGCTTCGGGGAGCAGCATCAAATGGCTCGCGACGGCGCCCGCCAAATGGTCGGATCTCGGCGCGGCTGGCCGCGACCTGGCAAAGCACGCGCCCAACTACGTCGCGCTCTTCGTCGTGTTCGCCGCGCTGTTCGGCATCAGCCTGTCCGTGCTGAAGCAGCGGATCACACACTTCCTGGCGTCGTTCGCCATTCTATTCGTCGTGTCGCTGCTGATTTTCGAGGTGGGCGCGTGGGTCAACGCATCGAAGTACAACCTCGAGCCGCCGCTCGTCGCACTGGCGCTCGGTCTGCTGATTTCGAACGTGTTCACGCTGCCCGAGTGGTTCTCGGCGGGATTGCGCGTCGAGTTTTACATCAAGGTCGGCATCGTGCTGCTCGGCGCGACGCTGCCGTTCACGCTGCTGGTCTGGGCGGGCCCCGTCGCGGTCGGACAGGCGACGATCGTCTCTCTCGTCACGTTCTTCGTGATCTTCGTCGCGGCGAGAGCGCTCGGCCTCGACAAGCGCTTTGCGGCCGTGCTCGGCGTGGGCGGCGCGGTGTGCGGCGTGTCGGCGGCGATTGCGATTGCGGGCGCCGTGCGCGCGAAGCGCGAGCACGCGTCGGTGGCGATCACGCTCGTCATCTTGTGGGCGATCGTGATGATTTTCGTGCTGCCGTTCGCGTCGCGCTCGCTCGGTTTATCGACGGCCGTCGCGGGCGCATGGATCGGCACATCGGAATTCGCCGACGCCGCCGGTATCGCCGCGGCGCAAGCCTACGGGGACTTTGCGAAGCACGCGGGCGGCGCGATTGCGGGCGCACCGGAGGCGTCGCTGCAGGCGTTCACGCTGATGAAGGTGGTGGGCCGCGATATCTGGATCGGCATCTGGGCGTTCCTGCTCGCGATCGTCGCGACGACGCGCTGGGAATCGGACAATAGCGGCGTCGCTGCGAAAGCCGATGCGCGCGAGATCTGGGCGCGCTTTCCGAAGTTCGTGATCGGCTTCGTGATCGCGTCGGCGCTGGTGACGTGGGTCGCCAGCCACTACACGCTCGCCGATTACCGCAAGGTGGTCACGCCCGAATTCGTCGCGCCGATCACCGCGCTGCGCACGTGGGCGTTCATCTTCTGCTTCTTCAGCATCGGGCTGACAACGCGCTTCCGCTCCCTCGCGGCAACGGGCGTGAAGCCGTTCATCGCGTTCACGGTGGGCGTCGCCGTCAATATCGCGATCGGCTACGCGCTGTCCGCGCACGTGTTCGCAGCCTATTGGAATAGCCTGGGACAAGGCTCGTGAGCGCGCCCGCCGTTCTCGACGAGACCACCAGCGCGCAGCCCGATGTGCGCTTGCCTTGCTGCGCCGATTGCCGGTTTCGCGCCGACGATCGGCATTCACTTGAGCAGAGCATTCCGGGCCTCGCAGTGTTCAGTTCGGGATTCGGCGCCAGCGTCGCGGACAGCCGTTTGTGCGTCGTTCATGATCAGCTCGTCGCGCCGCGCGACTGCTGCCCTCGCTTCTTGCCGCTTCTCTTGCCGCTGCGTTGAACGTATCCGCCTGAAGGCGGCACGCTCAGCCGCGCAGCGACTCGATGTTCATCTCGCGCTCGTCGTCGTGCGCTTCGACGGGTACCGGCTCGGTGCGCGACACGCCCGTTGCCCCCCGGATGAACAGCACCATGCAGGTCGCGAACATCATCCAGATCCCCATCACCACGATCCATTTTTCCATTTGGTCACCTCGTTATAGCGGGCCTTCTTACCCCGTACCGTGCGTCAAAGCGCACTTCATGGCCGGTATAACGGCCGCATTTCGATTTCAATAAGGGTTCTGCAAAAATATCGCGATCCAGGGAAAACACCGAGCGCAACCGCGCGCATCCAGACGGTGCACGTTTGCCGCAAGCCCTTATACGACAAGGCTTTCATAAGGGTGCAACCGTTTCATGGAATTGGTTGCACCTTTTTATTGAGAGGGGTACGATTCGGCCAACTTTTTAGTCTTTGGCCGGCGTCCGCCCGGCGTATGAAGAAGGAAACATGGCGAGCACCACCCTTGGCGTCAAAGTCGACGACCTGCTGCGTACCCGGCTGAAAGATGCTGCCACGCGGCTCGAGCGCACTCCTCACTGGCTGATCAAGCAGGCGATCTTCGCTTACCTGGAAAAGATCGAACACGGTCAGCTTCCCGCCGAACTCTCGGGCCACCACGGCGCCACGGAACTGGCCGACGGCTCGGCTGATTCCGACGAAAGCGACGGCCTGCATCCGTTCCTCGAATTCGCGCAGAACGTGCAGCCGCAATCGGTGCTGCGCGCGGCGATCACGGCGGCGTATCGACGCCCCGAGCCGGAGTGCGTGCCGTTCCTGCTCGGTCAGGCGCGTCTGCCCGCGAACATCGCTAGCGACGTGCAGACGCTCGCAGGCAAGCTGGTCGAAACGCTGCGCGGCAAGAGCAAGGGCGGCGGCGTCGAAGGGCTGATCCACGAGTTTTCGCTGTCGAGCCAGGAAGGCGTCGCGCTGATGTGTCTCGCGGAAGCGCTCTTGCGCATTCCCGACCGCGCGACCCGCGACGCGCTGATCCGCGACAAGATCAGCAAGGGCGACTGGCGCTCGCACGTCGGCCATGCGCCGTCGCTGTTCGTGAACGCGGCGACGTGGGGCCTGATGATCACCGGCAAGCTGGTGACGACGAATAGCGAAACGGGTCTGTCGTCGGCGCTCACACGCATGATCGGCAAGGGCGGTGAGCCGCTGATCCGCAAGGGCGTCGACATGGCGATGCGCCTGATGGGCGAGCAGTTCGTCACGGGTGAAAACATTTCGGAAGCGCTCGCAAACAGCCGCAAGTTCGAGGCGCGCGGTTTCCGCTACTCGTACGACATGCTCGGCGAAGCCGCGACGACGGAAGCCGACGCGCAGCGCTACTACGCATCGTACGAACAGGCGATTCACGCAATCGGCAAGGCGGCGGGCGGTCGCGGCATCTACGAAGGCCCGGGCATCTCGATCAAGCTGTCGGCGCTGCATCCGCGCTACTCGCGCTCGCAGCAGGAACGCACGATGAACGAGCTGCTGCCGCGCGTGCGCGCGCTCGCAATTCTCGCGCGCCGCTACGACATCGGCCTGAACATCGACGCGGAAGAAGCGGACCGTCTGGAAATCTCGCTCGATCTGCTCGAAGCACTGTGTTTCGATCCCGAACTGCAAGGCTGGAACGGCATCGGCTTCGTGGTGCAGGCGTATCAGAAGCGCTGCCCGTTCGTGATCGACTACATCGTCGATCTGGCGCGCCGCAGCCGTCACCGGATCATGGTGCGTCTGGTGAAGGGCGCGTACTGGGATACGGAAATCAAGCGCGCGCAGGTGGATGGCCTCGAAGGTTATCCCGTCTACACGCGCAAGATCTACACGGATGTGTCGTACCTCGCGTGCGCGAAGAAGCTGCTCGGCGCGCCCGATGCCGTTTATCCGCAGTTCGCGACGCACAACGCGCACACGCTGTCGGCGATCTATCATCTCGCGGGCCAAAACTACTATCCCGGCCAGTACGAGTTCCAGTGTCTGCACGGCATGGGCGAACCGCTGTACGAAGAAGTCACGGGCCGCGACAAGCTGAACCGTCCGTGCCGCGTGTATGCGCCCGTCGGCACGCATGAAACGCTGCTCGCGTATCTCGTGCGCCGTCTGCTGGAAAACGGCGCGAACACGTCGTTCGTGAATCGCATCGCTGATGAGAGCGTCGCGATCAAGGATCTGGTGGCCGATCCCGTGGAAGAGGCGTCGAAGGTCGTGCCGCTCGGCGCGCCGCACGCGAAGATTCCGCTGCCGCGCAATCTGTACGGCGCGGAGCGCACCAATTCGATGGGCCTCGATCTGTCCAACGAACATCGTCTGGCGTCGCTGTCGTCGGCGTTGCTCGCGAGCGCGAATCATCCGTGGCGCGCCGCGCCGATGCTCGAAGACAACGAGATCGCCGTCGGCAATGCGCGCGACGTGCGCAATCCCGCGGATCATCGCGACCTCGTCGGCACGGTCGTCGAAGCGACGCCGGAACACGTGAGCGCCGCGCTCGCGCACGCCGTGGCCGCCGCGCCGATCTGGCAGGCGACGCCCGTCGAAGCGCGCGCCGATTGCCTCGCGCGCGCCGCCGATCTGCTCGAAGCGCAGATGCATACGCTGATGGGTCTCGTCGTGCGCGAAGCGGGCAAGTCGCTGCCGAATGCCGTTTCCGAAATCCGCGAAGCAATCGACTTCCTGCGTTACTACTCGACGCAGATCCGCGACGAATTCTCGAACGATACCCATCGTCCGCTCGGTCCTGTCGTCTGCATCAGCCCGTGGAATTTCCCGCTGGCGATCTTCATGGGCCAGGTGGCGGCCGCGCTCGCAGCCGGCAACACGGTGCTCGCGAAACCCGCTGAACAGACGCCGCTGATCGCCGCGCAAGCCGTGCGCATTCTGCGCGAAGCGGGCGTGCCCGCAGGCGCCGTGCAACTGCTGCCGGGTGATGGCGAAACGGTCGGCGCCGCGTTGGTCGCTGACGCGCGCACGCGCGCCGTGATGTTCACCGGCTCGACGGAAGTCGCGCGTCTGATCAACAAGACGCTCTCGAACCGGCTCGATCCGGACGGCAAGCCGATTCCGCTGATCGCCGAAACGGGCGGCCAGAACGCAATGATCGTCGACTCGTCGGCGCTCGCGGAACAGGTCGTCGCGGACGTGCTGCAATCGTCGTTTGATTCGGCCGGTCAACGTTGTTCGGCGTTGCGCGTTCTCTGTCTTCAGGATGACGTCGCGGATCGCACGCTCGAAATGTTGACGGGCGCGATGAAAGAACTGGCGGTGGGCAACCCCGATCGGCTGTCGGCGGATGTCGGCCCTGTGATCGACGCGGACGCGAAGCGGGGCATCGACGCGCACATCGCCGCGATGCGCGACAAGGGCCGCAAGGTCACGCAACTGCCGATGCCGGAAGGCTGCAACGCGGGCACGTTCGTGCCGCCGACGCTGATCGAACTCGACAGCATCGACGAACTGAAGCGCGAAGTGTTCGGTCCGGTCCTGCATGTGGTGCGTTATCGCCGCAGCGCGCTCGACAAGCTGCTTGAGCAGATTCGCGCGACGGGTTACGGGCTGACGCTCGGTATCCACACGCGTATCGATGAAACCATCGCGCACGTGATCAGCCGCGCGCACGTGGGCAATATCTACGTGAACCGCAACGTGATCGGCGCGGTGGTCGGCGTGCAGCCGTTTGGCGGCGAAGGGTTGTCGGGCACGGGTCCGAAGGCGGGCGGCGCGCTCTATCTGCAGCGTCTGCTGGCGACGCGTCCTGCGGGCTTGCCGAAGTCGCTCGCGAACACGCTGATGGTCGAGAGCACGCTCAATGGCGCGCAAAACGGCAACGCGGCAAGCGATAATCCTGCCGCGGCGCTGACGGCGTTGCGCGACTGGCTGATCGCCGAGCGCGAGCCAGTGCTGGCGGCACGCTGCGACGGTTATCTGTCGCACGTTCCGGCGGGCGCGACGGCGGTTCTGTCCGGTCCGACGGGCGAGCGCAACACATACACGCTCGGCGCGCGCGGCACGGTGCTGTGCGTGGCGTCGACGGCGAGCGGCGCGCGCGTGCAGTTCGCGGCGGCGCTGGCGACGGGCAACAAGGCGCTGTTCGAAGGCGCGGCGGGCGAGCAGCTGTATGCGGCGCTGCCTGCCACGCTCAAGCAGCATGCGGCCGTGAAGAAGAGCGCGGAGGCATCGTTCGATGCCGTGCTCTTCGAAGGCGACAGCGACGAGCTGCTCGCGCTCGTGAAGGACGTCGCGAAGCGCGCGGGTCCGATCGTGTCGGTGCAGGGCGTCGCGGCAGGCGCGCTGCAAAGCGGTGACGAGGATTACGCACTCGAGCGTCTGCTGACGGAACGTTCGGTGAGCGTGAATACGGCAGCAGCAGGCGGTAATGCGAATTTGATGACGATCGGCTGAGCGAACCTCGCTTGATCGATTCAAAAAAATGGCGCGAGACGGCGACCCCGATCACCGCGCCGTCCACACCTGGTACCAAGGAGAAGATATGCAACACACGATGAAAAAGCTGGCAGGCGCGACGCTCTTCGCAGCCATGTCGCTGGCGGGGACTGCGCATGCCCAGCAGGTCGAAGACGTGAAGATCGGTTTCGCCGGCCCGATGACGGGTGCGCAGGCGCACTATGGCAAGGACTTCCAGAACGGCATCACGCTCGCAGTCGAAGACATGAACGCGACGAAGCCGGTGATCGGCGGCAAGCAGGTTCGCTTCGTGCTCGACGTGGCCGACGACCAGGCTGACCCGCGCACGGGCACGACGGTCGCACAGAAGCTCGTCGACGACAACATCAAGGGCATGCTCGGCCACTTCAACTCGGGCACGACGATCCCGGCATCGCGCATCTACGCGAACGCCGGCATTCCGCAGATCGCCATGGCGACGGCGCCGGAATACACGCAGCAAGGCTTCAAGACGACCTTCCGCATGATGACCTCGGACACGCAGCAAGGCTCCGTTGCGGGCACGTTCGCTGTGAAGAACCTGGGCATGAAGAAGATTGCGATCGTCGACGACCGCACGGCTTACGGCCAAGGTCTGGCTGATCAGTTCGAGAAGGCAGCGAAGGCAGCGGGCGGCACGATCGTCGATCGTGAGTTCACGAACGACAAGGCCGTCGACTTCAAGGCGATTCTGACGAAGCTGAAGTCGGTTCAACCTGATCTGGTCTACTACGGCGGCGCCGATTCGCAGGCTGCGCCGATGGTCAAGCAGATGAAGACGCTCGGCATCAAGGCTCCGCTGATGGGCGGCGAAATGGTCCACACGCCGACGTTCCTGCAGGTTGCAGGCGACGCGGCTAACGGCACGGTGGCTTCGCTGGCGGGTCTGCCGCTGGAAGAGATGCCGGGCGGCAAGGACTATGTCGCGAAGTACAAGAAGCGTTTTGGTGAAGACGTCCAGACGTACTCGCCGTACGCGTACGATGGCGCAATGGCCATGTTCGACGCGATGAAGAAGGCAAACTCGACGGACCCGGCGAAGTACCTGCCCGTTCTGGCGAAGACCAGCATGCCTGCTGTGACGACGAAGGATCTCGCCTATGACACGAAGGGTGATCTGAAGAACGGCGGTATCACGCTGTACAAGGTTGTCGACGGTAAGTGGACGACGCTGCAGAGCGTGGGTGGTAAGTAAGGTTTTTGCCGTGCGGCGCTTGAAGGTTTGATTTTTTGCTTTTGGCGCTGCTATGGTTTTTTGTTTGGGCCTCGTAGAGTTCCTTGCTCTGCGAGGCTTTGGTTTTTTTGCGGTTTGCTTTGCTTTTCTCTGGCATCCGCGTGACGGTGTTTGCTGCGCAACCGTCGCCCGACAGTAGGCAAAAGAAAGCGGCTCACACCGAGCCGCTTGACCTCACGGGCCCTCAACTGCCCGGCGCTGTTGCTGCTTCGCTTTCGTTTATTCTCCCCGCAGTTTCTTCCCTTGCTCGCGCACCTGTTCCAGCGTCGCGCCCGGCGTGCTCGCTTCCTGAATCAGACGAATTTCGATCACTGCCGGTTTCTTCGATTCTTGCGCGCGTTTGAACGCGGGCATGAAGTCTTCCGTGCGTTCCACCAATTCGCCATGCGCGCCGAACGACTTCGCGAATGCCGCGAAATCCGGGTTCGTCAGGCCCGTTCCGTGTACACGGTTCGGATAGTGACGCTCCTGATGCATCCGGATCGTGCCGTACTGGCTGTTATTCACGACGATAAAGATTACCGGCAGGTCGTACTGCATCGCCGTTGCGATTTCCGACGACGACATCATGAAGCACCCATCGCCCGCAAACGCAATCACCGTGCGCTCCGGATACATCGACTTCGCCGCGATCGCGGCGGGCACGCCGTAGCCCATTGCGCCGCTCGTCGGGGCGAGCTGCGAGCGGAAATGGCGATACGCAAAATGACGATGCAGCCACGTCGCGTAGTTGCCCGCGCCGTTGGTGAGAATGGCGTCCTTCGGCAGATGCTCGCGCAGTTGCAGCATGATCTCGCCAAGCTGAACGTCGCCGGGAATCTTGCGCGGCTTGCGCCATTCGAGGTACGCGTCGTGAGCGTCTTTCGCCGTGCCTTCCCACGCAGGTTTCGCCGACGGCTTCAGTGCCGCGAGCATCGATGCGATCTCGGGCATGCCTGAGACGATCGGCAGATCGGCAGCATAGACGCGGCCTAGTTCTTCCGCACCCTGATGCACATGGATCAGCGTCTGCTTCGTCTTCGGAATGTCGAGCAGCGTGTAGCCGCCCGTCGTTGCTTCGCCCAGACGCGGGCCGAGCGCGAGCAGCACGTCGGCGTCCTGAATGCGCTTCGCGAGGGCGGGATTGATGCCGAGGCCGACGTCGCCCGCGTAGTTCGGGTGTTCGTTGTCAAGCGTGTCCTGGAAGCGGAACGCGAGGCCGATGGGGAGCTGCCAGTTTTCGACGAAGGTGCGCAAGTCGTCACAGGCCTGCTGCGTCCAGCCGCTGCCGCCCGCGATCACCATCGGCTTTTTCGCGCCTTCGAGCAGGCTGCGCAGACGCTCGATCTGCTGCGGCGCCGGCGCTGCGGCGACACGTCGATAAGCAGGCGCGCCGGGCACGACTGCGCAGGCGTCGCTCAGCATGTCTTCCGGCAGCGACAGCACGACAGGGCCGGGACGGCCCGACGTCGCCGTGTGAAACGCGTGGCTCATGTACTCGGGAATGCGGCGCGCGTCGTCGATTTGCGCGACCCATTTCGCCATCTGCCCGAACATGCGCCGATAGTCGATTTCCTGGAACGCCTCGCGGTCCAGATGCTCGCGTGCGCACTGGCCGATCAGCAGGATCATCGGCGTCGAGTCCTGAAACGCGGTGTGCACGCCAATCGATGCATGCGTCGCGCCCGGCCCGCGCGTGACGATCGCCACGCCCGGACGGCCCGTCAGCTTGCCGACGGCTTCCGCCATGTTGGCGGCGGCCGCCTCGTGACGGCACACGACCGTCTGGATCTGCGACGTCTCGTCGTGCAGCGAATCGAGCACGGCCAGAAAACTCTCGCCGGGCACGCAAAACACACGCTCGACGCCATGCGTCAACAGCGCGTCGACGATGAGCCGCGCGCCCGTAGTCGTGGATGAAGCATCGGAAGACAGCGACATTGCGAAGACACCTCCAGTCAGAAGAGCTTCGACAGCTTACGCCGTACGCGCTGCCGAAGTCATGCGTAAAAGCGGCAACAACATTCGACGATCAGCATTCGATGATGTTCACTGCCAGCCCGCCGCGCGACGTTTCCTTGTACTTGGTTTTCATGTCGGCGCCTGTTTCGCGCATCGTCTTGATGACGGAATCGAGCGACACGTAGTGACTGCCGTCGCCGCGCAGCGCCATGCGCGCCGCGTTCACCGCCTTCACCGATGCCATCGCGTTGCGCTCGATGCATGGAATTTGCACCATGCCGCCGACGGGATCGCACGTGAGGCCCAGGTTGTGTTCCATGCCGATTTCAGCGGCGTTTTCGACTTGCAGCGGTGTGCCGCCCATCACGGCCGCGAGCGCGCCCGCCGCCATCGAGCAGGCCACGCCCACTTCGCCCTGGCAGCCCACTTCCGCGCCGGAAATCGATGCGTTCAGCTTGTACAGAATGCCGATTGCTGCAGCCGTCATCAGAAAGTCGAGCACGCCTTGCTGGTTCGCGTGCGGCATGAAGCGGGTGTAGTAATGCAGCACGGCGGGAATGATGCCTGCCGCGCCGTTGGTCGGCGCCGTGACGACGCGCCCGCCCGCCGCGTTTTCTTCGTTGACGGCGATCGCGTACAGGTTGATCCAGTCGACCATCGACAGCGGGTCCTGCAAGGCGCGTTCAGGATTGCCCGTGAGCGCACGATACAGTTGCGGCGCGCGGCGCTTCACCTGGAACGGCCCTGGCAGATTGCCTTCGGCGTCGGGATTGTTGATGCCGCAGCCGCGCGCGACGCACGATTGCATCACGTCCCAGATTTTCAGCAGACCGACCCGCGTTTCTTCGTCCGTGTGCCATGCGCGCTCGTTTTCCCACATCAGCTGCGCGATGCTCTTGCCCGTCTTCTTGCACATTTCGAGCAGCTCGGCGCCCGTGCGGAACGGATACGGCAATTGTTCGACGGCTGCGAGCACTTTCGTGTTCGGCGCACCCGCCGTCACGACGAAGCCGCCGCCGACCGACAGATACGTGGATTCGCGCAGCGTCTCGCCGTTGGCATCGAATGCGCGCAGCTTGAGGCCGTTCGGATGTTCCGGCAGTGCCTGCCGGTAGAACGAGATGTTGTCCTTCAGCACGAACGGCACGCCGTGCTTGCCGAGCAACGCGAGCGTACGCGATGTGCGAACCTGTTCGAGGCGAGCCGCAATGGTGTCGGGATCGACGGTGTCGGGCGCGTCGCCGAGCAGGCCGAGCATCACGCCGCGATCGGTGCCGTGGCCTTTGCCCGTTGCGCCGAGCGAGCCGTACAGATCGACTTTCACCGATGCCGTGCCGTCGAGCAGGCCATCGCGCTCGAGCCCTTGCGCGAACATCAGCGCTGCACGCATGGGTCCGACGGTGTGTGAACTCGACGGACCGATGCCGATTTTGAAGAGATCGAAAACGCTGACTGCCATCACTGCTCCTGCTAACAAAGGATTCGTCTGTGCTGCGTTGCGCGGGTAGCGCGGCAGCTCGATGCGCCGTGTGTGATCGACACGCGGCGCGCAGCGCGTGCTTAACGCGCGGGTAACGGCAGGCACACGGCGAGCCACGCGGGCGGCGTCGGTGCCAGTTTGCGCGCGACGGGCGTGTAGCGTCCGTCGAGCCGCGCGGCGAGGTGGTACAGCTCCGCCGCATTCTTCGGGTCCCACTGCCCACTATAGCCGGGCAAACCGGCTTCGCGGCGTTTCGCATCGAACGGCACGCTCGAATGCACGAATTCGTCGTGCGTTTTTTCGCCGGTTGCGTAGGGCGTGAGCCAGTTCAGTGCGGCCGCGAGCGTCGCGCCGCTCGGTGCGCGTTCGTTGAGCCAGTTGCGGTTGTGGCGGCGCGCCGCGAGCGCGGCCGTCACGAGCGGCTGCAGATCGTACGTGACGTAGTGCAGTGCATCACGCTCGCCGAAATCGACGGTGGTGCCGTCGGGCGCGATATTGTCGTTGATGTGCTCCACGTACAGGCGCTGCGCGTTCTCGATCATCTTGCGGTTATCGAGCGTGAATGCCGCCATGGCGATCAGCTTCACGCGATGGCTCTGCCAGTTGTTGCGGAACGTGCCCGCGAGCGGCCGCTTTTGCGCGTCGATCTGCGCGATATAGCCGTTGGCGAGCTTTGTCAGAAACGACATCGTCGCGTTGCGGGTCTTGACGGGCAGCGCGCTCGCCGTCATGTCGTACGCGAGAATCAGGCCCTCGAACGGCGATTCGTCGATCGGGTTGTACGACGGCTCGTAGGTCGTGACCCACGCGGTGAGCAGACGGTCGACGAGTTTCAGATAGCGGTCGTCGCTGGTCGCGCGCCACGCGAGCGCGGCATCGCGCAACAGGTCGAGATCTTTCTCGGCTTCCTTGCTTTGATCGTAGATGCCTTCGTGCGGCAGCGTGCCTTCCGTATGCAACTGGCGCACGGCATGCGCCGGCTCGTTCAGATGGGCCTGCACATTGCTCACGAGCGCCTTGACGCCGGGATCGGCGTTGGTGCGCTCGCTGGTTTGCAGCGCCGGCGCGGCGCAGAGATTCATTGCGGCATGGGCGGCCGGTGCGCAGAACGCGGCAGCCAGCAACAGCAGTGCGGCAAACGGGAAAGCGGAACGGGGATATTGCGGCGCGCGCGTACGCTGTGTCGTCGGCTGCATCATTCGCACCTGTCGCACCATGCGAAACTCCTTCGTTGGGCTGATTCGGTGTGTGATGGTACCGGTTTGACGCGCCAAGCGACAGGACTGCGGGAAGAACCGCGCATCGCTCGGGAGAAAGCGGCGCGCGGTTCACACGACTTCAACACATCGGCGTTATTCGTAATCGGCCACAGGCACGCACGAACAGAACAGATTGCGGTCGCCGTATGCGTTATCGGCGCGGCCCACAGGCGGCCAGTACTTCTTCGCAATCAGCGACGGCAGCGGATACGCCGCCGTTTCGCGCGCATAGCCATGCGCCCATTCGTTCGCGACGACGACAGCCGCCGTGTGCGGCGCATGCTTCAGCGGATTGTCTTCGCGATCGCTGCGGCCTTCCTCGACGTCACGGATTTCGTTGCGAATCGCGATCATCGCTTCGATGAAGCGGTCGAGCTCTTCCTTCGATTCCGATTCCGTCGGCTCGACCATCAGCGTGCCCGGCACCGGGAAGCTCATCGTCGGGGCGTGGAAGCCGTAGTCCATCAGGCGCTTTGCCACATCGTCGACGCTGATGCCGCTCGTTTCCTTGATGGGACGCAGATCGAGAATGCATTCGTGCGCAACCAGCCCGCCCGGACCCGAGTACAGCACAGGGTAATGCGGGGCGAGCTTGTTCGCGACGTAGTTCGCGTTGAGGATCGCGGTTTCCGTCGCGGCCGTCAGGTTCTGCGCGCCCATCATCGCGATGTACATCCACGAGATCGGCAGGATCGACGCCGAGCCGTAAGGGGCGGCCGACACCGCGCCGATGCCGTTTGCGTCGCGCTCGTAACCGGTCGACGTCTGATTCGGCAGGAACTTCGCCAGATGCGCGCCCACAGCAACGGGACCGACGCCCGGTCCGCCGCCGCCGTGCGGAATGCAGAACGTCTTGTGCAGGTTCAGGTGCGAGACGTCGCCGCCGAACTGGCCGGGCGCCGCGAGGCCGACCATCGCGTTCATGTTCGCGCCGTCCACGTAGACCTGGCCGCCGTGCGCGTGCACGATTTCGCAGACTTCACGCACGTTCTGTTCGAACACGCCGTGCGTCGACGGATACGTGATCATGATGGCCGCGAGCTTGGCCGAATGCTGCTCGGCCTTCTTCTTCAGGTCGTCGATATCGACGTTGCCTTGCGCATCGCACGCGACGACGACGACCTGCATGCCCGCCATCTGCGCCGACGCCGGATTCGTGCCGTGCGCCGAAGCGGGAATCAGACAGACATTGCGATGACCTTCGCCGCGCGACTCGTGATACGCGTGAATGATCAGCAAGCCGGCGTACTCGCCTTGCGAGCCCGCGTTCGGTTGCAGCGACACGGCTGCGTAACCCGTTGCGGCAACCAGCATCTGTTCGAGCTGATCGATCATTTCGCGGTAGCCGACGGTTTGCTCGGCGGGTGCAAACGGGTGAATCTGGCCGAATTCGGGCCACGTGACGGGCAGCATTTCCGATGTCGCGTTCAGCTTCATCGTGCACGAGCCGAGCGGGATCATCGAGCGGTCGAGCGCGAGGTCCTTGTCCGACAGGCTGCGCAGATAGCGCAGCATTTCCGTTTCCGAATGATGACGGTTGAACACGTGATGCGTCAGATACGCGCTTTCGCGTTCGAGCGATGCCGGGAACGTGTTCGATGCACCGAGCTTCGCATCGAGCTCGTCGATTTGCGGCACGGTCTCGGCGAATGCGGCTTGCGCGAATGCCGCGAGCAGATCGGCCAGATCGGCGCGCGTGGTGGTTTCATCGAGTGAAACGCCGACGCGCGTGTCGCTGACGTGGCGCAGATTGATGCGCTTGGCCGTCGCGGCATCGTGCAGCGCTTGCGTGCGCGGACCCGTCTCGAACGTGAGCGTGTCGAAGAACGACTCGTTGACGAGCGTGTAGCCGAGTTGCTTCGCGCCTTGCGCGAGCAGCGCGGCGATGCGGTTCACGCGCTGCGCGATCATCTTCAGGCCGCGCGGGCCGTGATAGACGGCGTACATGCTGGCCATGATCGCGAGCAGCGCCTGCGCCGTACACACATTCGACGTCGCCTTTTCGCGGCGGATGTGCTGTTCGCGCGTTTGCAGCGCGAGACGCAGCGCGGGGTTGCCTTGCGCATCGACGGTCACGCCGACGAGACGCCCCGGCATCTGGCGCTTGAACTCGTCGCGCACGGCGAGATACGCCGCGTGCGGGCCGCCGAAGCCGACGGGCACGCCAAAGCGCTGCGAGTTGCCGACAGCCACGTCCGCGCCCCATTCGCCCGGCGGCGTGAGCACCGTGAGCGCGAGCAGATCGGCGGCGGCGACCACATGGCCGCCCGCAGCGTGGATCGCGTCAGCGAGCGCGCGGTAGTCGCGCACGTCGCCGTTCACGCCCGGATATTGCAGCAGCACGCCGAATGCGTTCGAAGCAGCGGCATCCGCAGCCGGGCCGACCTTGACCTCGATGCCGACGGGCTTCGCGCGCGTCTTCACGACTTCGATGGTTTGCGGCAGCACGTCGTCTGCCACGTAGAAAATGTTCGACTTCGGCTTGCCGACGCGTTGCAGCAGCGTCATCGCTTCGGCGGCGGCCGTCGCTTCGTCGAGCAGCGAAGCGTTCGAGATCGCCAGACCCGTCAGGTCGACGATCATCTGCTGATAGTTCAGCAGCGCCTCCAGACGGCCTTGCGAGATTTCCGGCTGATACGGCGTGTACGCCGTGTACCACGCCGGATTTTCGAGCACGTTGCGCAGGATGACGGCGGGCGTGTGCGCGTTGTAATAGCCCTGACCAATGTACGAGCGGAACACCTGGTTCTTGTCCGCGAGTTCGCGCAGCGCGGCGAGCGCTTCGGCTTCGCTCTTCGGCTGGGCGAAGGGGCCGAGCGGCAGCGCGTCCTGGCGGCGGATCGTTTTCGGAATCACCGCGTCCATCAACGCGGCGCGCGATGCGAAACCGAGGGCTTCGAGCATCGACTGCTGATCGGCGCCATCCGGGCCGATGTGCCGTTCGGCGAAGGCGTCATGCACTTCGAGCGCGGCGAGCGAGAGGGGCGTGCGGTTCATCAGATGATCCGGGTGTTCGAGCTTCATGGAGTGTTCCTGCCGGCGCGGTGTTCCTGTGTGCTGAACGCCGCGCCCGTCGTGAGTAAAAGACTTATTCGCCGATCGACTTGCCGTAAGCGGCCGCGTCCATCAGTCGATCCTGCGAGGCGCCGGCAGCCGGCTTGATCTTGAACAGCCAGTTGTCGTACGGCGCGCTATTCACGGCGTCCGGCGTGTCGGCGACGCTCGCGTTGGCTTCGATGATCTCGCCCGACACGGGCGCGTAAATGTCGGATGCGGCCTTCACCGACTCGATGACGGCGACGGTATCGCCCGCCGACACGGTCTGGTTCAGTTGCTGCACTTCGAAGAAGACGATGTCGCCGAGCGCTTCCTGCGCGTGGTCGGTGATGCCGACCGTCAGCGTGCCGTCCGCTTCGGTGCGGACCCATTCGTGCGATTCGGTGTATTTCAGATCGGCCGGGATGCTCATCGGATGCTCCTAAACGGTTTGATTCGGTTTGACTTGAATAGTGGGACGCACGCGACGTTGTTGTGCCGTGACGCTGATCGTGTGATCGATCAGCCGACGAGCACTTTGCCGTTGCGCACGAATGGCAGTTTAACCACGCTGGCGGGAAGTGCCTTGTCACGTATCTGGACATGCACGACGTCGCCCGGCTGCACGCCCTTCGGCACGCGCGCGAAGGCGATCGATTCCTGCATGGTCGGCGAGAACGTGCCGCTCGTGATTTCGCCGTCGCCGTTCGGCGTGACGACTTTCTGGTGCGCGCGCAGCACGCCCGCTGCCTTGCCGTTGTCCTTGTGCAGGATCAGGCCGACGAACGACGCGTTCGAGCCATCCGCTTCGAGCTTCGCCCGTCCGATGAAGTCGCGCGGCGCGGAAAGATCGACGGTCCATGCGAGACCGGCGTCGAGGGGCGACACGTTGTCGTCCATGTCCTGGCCGTACAGGTTCATGCCCGCTTCGAGCCGCAGCGTGTCGCGCGCGCCGAGGCCGGCGGGGCGCACGCCTTGCGCCTGCAGCGCGTTCCACAGCGCTTCGACGTGATCGGCGGGAACGATGATTTCGAAGCCGTCTTCGCCCGTGTAGCCGGTGCGCGCGACGGTCAGCTCGCCGAACGGGGTATCGGTGACGCGCGCGGCGTTGAACGGCTTGAGGGATTCACTGGCGGCGCGGGCGTGGGGCACCGTCGCCCAGACTTTCTCGCGCGCGTTCGGGCCCTGCACGGCGACGATCGCGTAATCGCGGCGCGGCGTGATGCTCAGGCCGAAGCCTTCTTCGTCATTGAGCTTGTTGAACCACGCAACATCTTTTTCAGCCGTGCCCGCATTCACGACGACGCGGAAATGGTCTTCGCCGAAGTAGTAGACGATCAGATCGTCGATCACGCCGCCTTGCGGGTTCAGCACGCACGAGTAGAGCGCCTTGCCCGGCGTCTGCAGTTTGCCGACGTTATTGGCCAGCGCGCGCTCGAAGAACGCGCGCACGCGTGCGCCCGTGAAATCGACGACACACATGTGGGAGACGTCGAACATGCCGGCGTCGGTGCGCACGGCGCGATGCTCTTCGATCTGCGAGCCGTAGTTGACGGGCATGTCCCAGCCGCCGAAGTCGACCATGCGGGCATTGAGCGCGCGGTGCGTGGCGTGGAGCGGGGTGTGTTTGAGTTCGGTCATCGGGGCCTCGGGCATCGCTAAACAGGAAAGGCCATGCGGCGAAACCCCTCGCGCCCCCATTTCGGGCCCACGAGCGATAACTGCATGCCCCCTCTGTCCTCGATACCTGAGAGATTGCGCCGCCATCAGCGAGTGCTGACGGGCGTGACGCGCGCCCCTTCGGTGGGCAGCCTGCGCGTGCCAGATACGTGCATTCGCGCTACTGCCGCTCTCCAGAGTGCGAAAAACGCTCGCTCATTCGTATGAGGTCATTGTGACCGGATGACAAGCGGGGTTTTTCGACGCGTTCGGTCCTTTTGCCTGAGAGTTTGCGGGTGTGCCCCTTCGGCGGCGCTGGCTGCTGCGATAGCTGGACGACAGCAGGCGGCGCGCTCTCCCGACGCGTGCGGCGAATGTACGCGAGGGCCTGTGGCTTGTCAATTCGGGACGCGCGCGCCGTATCTGGCTTGCGTTGCAGGGCGGTGCGGCGCGCGGGCGGTCAAAAATGACGCCGTGACGACGGGTGGACGGATCGACTGCGTGCCTGCAAAACACTCACGCGCGGCGAGTGCTGCGAACGCGGACATAGATGAAGAGCGCGGACCTCGCTCGGGCCCGCGCTTGCCGCGTCGGCCGATCAGCGGTTGATCGCCGCCGACGCCGTATCCAGTTCCTGATTCAGCACGCGCTGTTCGTCGCCCGTCAGACCGCCGCCGTGCTGCGCGGCCATGTCGCGCGACTCCTGGCGAATCGTATCGAGACGGCGGTGCAGCGCGGCGCCTTCGGGCGGCGCATAGTGGCCTTGATTCACGCGGGCATCGATATGGCGGCCCATGTTGTCGATGCGGCCGTCGACCTGTTCGAGGCGGTGCACGGCCGCGGCGTGCGGATTGACCGCCGGACCGGGCTCGGCGATCTGCCGCGACGGAGGCGGGACACACGCGGCCAGCGACGAAACCAGCGCAAAGCCGCCCAGCGCGCGAATGATGCGTTGCATAAGTTCTCTCCTTTCTGATCGATTGCGTATCAATGCGGGAAGCAGCAAACGACGCTGCCGCGCGATCACGTGCGGCAGGCGTGTTCTCTAAACGGTTTGTTTGCCGATCCTGCGATCGGCACGGACGGGGTTGCGATCTGCAAGGCCCCGAAAGGCGTCGTGAAGTCCGCCACGGCGGGCGGCAAACGGAAGCGCGCCGCGCGCTCCCGTTCGTTAGACGCCGCGCGCGAACGGCAGACGGATGCCTTCCTTCTCGCTGCGATTCGCCAGTTCGATGATGGTCATGACATCCACGGCGTCCTGCGCGCTGACGGGGAACGGCGCGCCGTCGTGAATCGAGGCCGCGAGCGCGCGGTAGAAATCGACATAGACGCCGTCACGCGTCGGCAGTTCGCGCTGCACTTCGTGTTCGCCTTCCAGTACGCGCAACGTGCCGGCTTCGTTACCCGCGCCGAAACCCGCGTCACCGGGGCGCAGGCCCGCTTTCAGCTGGTCTTCCTGTGTGTCGAGCCCGTATTTCACATAGCTGCCCCGCGTGCCGTGAATCGTATAGCGCGGCGCGACGATGGCCGTCAGCGCGCTCGCGTGCAGCACCACTTCGTGATTCGCGTAGCCGAGCAGCAGATGCAGGTAATCCGGCGCGCTCGCGTTGTCGCGATAGGCCTTGACCGTGGCGTAGACCGTTTCGGGCGCGCCGAACAGCGTCAGCGCCTGATCGATCAAGTGCGGCCCGAGATCAAACAAAAGCCCGCCGCCGCGCGACGCCTCTTCGCGCCAACGCTGCCGGATACCCGGCCGGAAACGGTCGAAATGCGATTCGAAATGCGTGATGCGCCCCAGCTCGCCGCTCGCGATCAGTTCACGCACGCTCAGGAAGTCGCCATCCCAGCGGCGGTTGTGGAACGGCGCGAACAGCAGTCCCTTGCCACCCGCGAGATCAGCGAGCGTGCGCGCGTCGGCGGCCGACAGCGTGACGGGCTTGTCCACCACCACATGTTTGCCCGCTTCGAGCGCGCGGCGCGCGAGGTCGAAGTGCGTGTCGTTGGGCGTCGCGATCACGACGCATTCGATGTCGGCCAGCGCGAGCAGGGCGTCGATATCGGCGACGATCCGCGCATCCGGATAGTCCTCGCGCGCCTTGTCGGGCTGCCCGGTGGCGATCGCGGCGACGTGCGCGCGTCCGCAGTGCTCGATCACCGGCGCGTGAAACGTGGCGCCCGCAAAGCCGTAGCCCATCAAGCCAATTTTCAGCGATGAAGACATGCGTGCTTCCTGCAAAAGCGGCGCGCCGCAGGGGGGGCGGCGCGCAACGCCGCAATTGTGGCACGGACGCGCTTTGCCTCGCGCCGACGTTGTCCGGACGGCATAAGCCGCGGCATTCCCGAGGGCATTCGTGTTAACATCGCGGCTCTCGAGCGAACGGCAAAAAGCGCATGGAATCAATTGCGTGGCGCATCGCGGGCGGTTCGGCAACGCGCCGGCAAGCCGCCTGACGCGACGCACCACGAGCGCCGCGCCGGCGCCGTTTCGTTACACGTTCTCGGGCCGTTCATCCCGCATCGCGCCCTCAATCCACTACTCATCCACACACGATGTCCGCAGGCCTGAATCCCGCTCAAAGCGAAGCGGTGCGCTATCTCGACGGTCCGTGTCTCGTGCTCGCGGGCGCGGGCAGCGGCAAGACGCGCGTGATCACCCAGAAGATCGCGCATCTGATCGAAAACAAGGGCTTCGAGCCGCGCCACATCGCCGCCGTCACGTTCACGAACAAGGCAGCGGCGGAAATGCGCGAGCGCGTCGGCAAGCTGCTCGAAGGCAAGACGCTGACGGCGCCCGGCAAGGAAGGCCGCAAGGTGCCCGTCAACCAGCTGACGGTGTGCACGTTCCACTCGCTCGGCGTGCAGATTCTGCGTCAGGAGGCCGAGCACGTCGGGCTGAAACCGCAGTTCTCGATCATGGATTCCGACGACTGCTTCGGCATGATCCAGGAGCAGGTCGGCTCGACGGACAAGGGCTTTATCCGCAAGATCCAGACGATCATCTCGCTGTGGAAGAACGGCCTCATCATGCCGGACGAGGCGATGCGGATTGCATCGAACGAAGACGAGCATCAGGCCGCCATCGTTTATCGCAATTACGTTGCGACGCTGCACGCGTATCAAGCCGTCGATTTCGACGATCTGATCCGGCTGCCCGCGGAGCTTTTCAAGGCCAACGAGCAGGTGCGCGATCGCTGGCAGAACAAGCTGCGCTATCTGCTGATCGACGAGTATCAGGACACCAACGCGTGCCAGTACGAACTGGTGAAGCTGCTGGCCGGCCCGCGCGCCGCGTTCACGGCGGTCGGCGACGACGATCAGGCCATCTACGGTTGGCGCGGCGCCACGCTCGAAAACCTTGCGCAACTCAGCAAGGATTTTCCGAAGCTGCACGTGATCAAGCTGGAGCAGAACTACCGCTCGACGGTGCGCATTCTCACGGCCGCGAACAATGTGATCGCGAACAACCCGAAGCTGTTCGAGAAGAAGCTGTGGTCCGAGCACGGCATGGGCGATTCGATCACCGTCACGGGCTGCAACGACGAGGAGCACGAGGCGGAATCGGTCGTATTCCGGCTGTCGGCGCACAAATTCGAGCGCCGCGCGCAGTTTCGCGACTACGCCATTCTGTATCGCGGCAACTTTCAGGCGCGCATCTTCGAACAGGTGCTGCGGCGCGAGCGTATTCCGTATGTGCTGTCGGGCGGCCAGTCGTTTTTCGACAAGGCAGAGATCAAGGATCTGTGCGCGTATCTGCGCCTGATCGCGAACGCCGACGACGATCCCGCGTTCATCCGCGCGATCACGACGCCGCGCCGTGGCGTCGGCAACACGACGCTCGAAGCGCTCGGCGCGTTCGCGGGTCAGGCGAAGGTGTCACTGTTCGAGGCCGTGTACATGGGCGGCATCGACGCGCGGCTGTCGGCTCGTCAGGTCGAACCGCTGCGCGTGTTCTGTGATTTCATGCAGCGTCTTCGAGATCGGGCCGAGAAAGATGCGGCGTCGTCCGTGCTCGACGATCTGATGGAGGCGATTCACTACGAAGCCTACCTGTACGACGCATTCGACGAGCGTCAGGCTCAGTCGAAATGGCAAAACGTGCTGGAGTTTCTTGAGTGGCTGAAGCGCAAAGGCACGAAACCTGAGCCAGAAGCGGGCACGGAACAGACCGGCTACGACAACGCCGACGGTCTCGCCGACACCGGCAAGAATCTGCTTGGACTGATTCAGACGGTCGCGCTGATGTCGATGCTTGAAGGCAAGGACGAAGATCCCGACGCCGTGCGTTTGTCGACGGTGCATGCGTCGAAGGGGCTCGAATATCCGCACGTGTTTCTGGTGGGCGTCGAGGAAGGCATCATGCCGCATCGCGGCGGTTCGGAAGACGATGGCCCGATAGACGACGAGCGTATCGAGGAAGAACGCCGCCTGATGTACGTCGCGATCACGCGCGCGCAGCGCAGCCTGCATCTGAACTGGTGCAAGAAGCGCAAGCGGGCGCGCGAGACGGTGGTGTGCGAGCCGTCGCGATTCATTCCCGAGATGGGGCTGGATGAAGCGCCGCCGCCGACGCCGGAAGAAGCGCCGATGTCGCCGAAAGATCGCCTGGCGAGCCTCAAGGCGCTGCTGCAGAAGGCTTGATCGGCGGCAGCGGCTTACGCTGCGCGAAATGCTGTTGGCATAAAAAATCCCCGCTCGAAGGCGGGGATTTTCGTTTGCGCCTGGAAAGGTGCGCGGTGCTTACTTCGACGCGTTGACCATGTAATCGACGGCCGCTTTGACATCGGCGTCCGACGCGTTCGATCCGCCTTTTGGCGGCATCGCCCCCTTGCCGTGCAACGCGTAGTTGTAGACGGTATCCATGGGCTCCTTCAGGCGGGGCGCCCACGCTTCCTTGTCGCCGAACTTCGGCGCGTTCAGCACGCCTGCCGCGTGACACGCCTGACAAACCTGCTGATACAGGGCCTTGCCCGCCAGCGAAGCGTCGGCGCTCTGGGTCGCGCCCGACGCCGGCGCGGCGCTTTGCGGCACGTTCGCCATCGCTGCCATTGCGGCGGCGGCCTGCGCGCTGGCGGCGTCCGCGGG